>NZ_BPPH01000004.1:0-132626 GCF_021602765.1 Acinetobacter sp. KAM396 | reverse complement strand
TATAAATGGGTAGAGTACAAGTTGCTGTAGAAGCATTTTTAATTCGTCTGATCACAGATACTTTATAAAGTATTTTAATACTTTTTTGAATCCGTCAATGCGTAAGTCCTAATAATATTACTTTTACCTAAACCTGTGACTTCATACAGGTTGTTTTCTTTTTGAATAGCAAGAGAATTATTCGGTGTGGTGGCACATGCTGTTAAAAGTGCAAAAACGGCAAGGCTAGAAAAGGTGACTATTTTTTTCATATCTACCTCAGGGTTAAAACGCTGTCGCACGTATTGATAGTTGATGATATTTCAATTCAAATGAGCAGATTGAAAATAATAATTTGATCTAGTTCAACATAATCTGGCCGTTTTTAAATGTAGACACTGTATATGCTGTGTTGATAATTCGTCATTCATTTATACACATCAAATCCAATCTATAATGTATTTTTATGCTCTTAAGCTATAGATGAATGAGTTAAAGCTTTATTTTTAAATGTTTTGTGCGGGGTTATCTTAAAAGTGTAGACATACAGAATACTAATCAGAATCTTGCAAATAAGCATACGGAAATAGCGCAATTTTTTGAGTTTATGCTAATCTTAACTGAGCTTTTTGAAATAGTTATATAAGTTAATGACGGATACAGCGATAGAAATCGTTCATCAGAATATTCATCAACGCCAGTCTATGGGGCAGTTAGTTGAACCTGCACCAAATGCTGTGCAGCTTGAAATGGCATTTCAGGCCGCTTTAACCGCGCCAGATCATCATCGTTTAAAACCTACGCGCTTTGTGGTAATTACTGCTGAACAGCGTGCAGCATTTGGTGAGTTACTTTTTCAAGCTTTGACAGATATGGGCGAAACTGATGCAGTTCAGTTAGAGCGAGTGAAACAACATCCGTTTCGTGCGCCACTTTTGGTGTTGGCGTTAACGCAATTTCATGATCATCCAAAAGTACCACGTTTTGAGCAGACTTTAAGTACAGGTGCTGCGGTACAGAACTTTTTATTGTCTTTGCAGGCACAGGGTTTTGCCAGTATGTGGCGCAGTGGGGCAGTCGTTGAATCGAACTTGCTAAAACAAGCTTTAAACTTAAATGCAGATGATTTTATTTCAGGCATTATTTATGTGGGAACAGCAGCCAAAGCCATTGCTGCGCGCGCTGAGTTAAATACGCAAGCTTATGTTCGTTATTGGAACGGATAAGTCTATTTTTTAGGATATAACAATAATGTCAGAAGTAAACTTTACCGATTTGGTTGAACCTGTTGCTGTAGATCGAAAAACTGCGTTACGCATTACAGTATTGGGTGGTGGCAGTTTTGGCACCGCAATGGCCAATACAGCAGTCCGTAATGGCTGTGACACGATGATTTGGATTCGTGACGAAGCGACTGCCAAAGAAATTAATGAAACGCATATTAATCGACGTTATTTGCCAGATTTTCAGTTGGAACAAGACTTAAGAGCTGTTTCAGACTTAGAAACTGCAGTCCGTGACCGTGACATTATTTTAGTGGCTATTCCAAGTCATTCGTTCCGTAGTGTGTTGCGTCAAATTAAGCCTTTTATTAGTGCCCAAGCAGTGGTGTCTTTAACTAAGGGGATTGAAGCCAAAACTTTTAGTTTTATGAGCGATATTATCCGCGAAGAATTACCAGAAGTGCCGTATGGCGTATTGTCTGGCCCGAACCTTGCTAAAGAAATTGTGGCGGGGCAGCCTGCAGGTACAGTCATTGCCAGTCATTCTGAGTTGGTGCGTTATGCCGTGCAGCAAGCTTTGCATAGTGCCTTATTCCGTGTTTTTGCCAGTGATGATGTGAATGGTGTGGAATTAGGCGGTGCACTGAAAAATATTTATGCAGTAGCAATGGGGATGGCTGCAGCCTATAACGTGGGTGAAAACACTAAAAGTATGATTTTAACCCGTGCATTGGCAGAAATGAGCCGTTTTGCGGTGAAACTTGGCGCAAATCCATTGACCTTTTTAGGTTTGTCGGGTGTTGGTGACTTGTTTGCAACCTGTAGCAGTCCATTGAGTCGTAACTATCAAGTAGGTTATGCATTGGGTAAAGGCAAAACGTTGCAACAAGCCACAGAAGAATTGGGGCAAACAGCTGAAGGAATTAATACCATCGTGCAAGTGCGTGCGCGCTCGAATGAATTAGATGTGTATATGCCAATCACTTGTGCACTTTATGAAGTGATTTTTGAAGGTGCGCCGCCCATGAACATTGCACTGTCTTTAATGAAGAATGGACATCGTAGTGATGTGGAATTTGTCTTGCCACATCATCTAGTTTAGTTTTACATCGATCAAAACAGCGCCACAGCAAATAAAAACTTGCTTGAAATATGACAGTTTGGTGAACTGAATTGTCATATTCTCAGGTTATACTGAGCGTATAATTTGAGTTAAATTGACACAACTTAATGTGTATCATCGTATAAGGAAATTCTATGCAACTGACTCTTGTTCGTCATGGTGAAGCCGCTCCTGCGATTATGGGCAATGATCATCAGCGTCCATTGACTGAGCGTGGTCATATACAAGCACAAGAAACGGCAGATTATTTAAAAAATATCATTCAGCCCGATGTGTTTGTAGTCAGTCCTTTACTGCGTGCACAAGAAACTTTGGCACATTTGCAGCAATATTTTAAAGATGTGCCTGTGGTGGTCTGCAATACCATTAAACCTGAAGATGATGCAAAAGTTGCTGTGGAATGGTTGTCACAATTGCCGTATGAGTCAATTGCAGTGGTGTGTCACATGAATGTAGTGGCGCACATGGCAGAGATTTTGACTTCAGAATCATTCCATCCCTATCATTTGGCAGAAGCACGGATTTATGAGCAGGCAGTAATTGCTGCGGGGCTTTCAACCCAAATCAAAAGTTTTATTCCAAACGCATAAAATAAATGTATAAAGTTAAATATAATTCAACGGTAGAACGATAATAATGCTGTATTTATGGATGCCAGAAGCCAATGGGGTTTGGCAATGGTCAAATGGGGAACACTGGACACAGGCAGATAATCTTGATGCCTTGATTCAGGCATTGCAGGCTTTTCAAGGAAAAGATGCTGTGGTGTTTTTCCCAAGCCGTGATGTGCAAATCATGCAACAAACTTTGCCTAAAGCTCAATATAAACAATTGGGTACCGATGGTGTGAAGTATTTATTAGAAGAATATACCGTATTGCCAATTGATGCGATGCAGGTGGCTCATCATTTTCAGCCACCTGAGCAAATAACCGTGTTGGGAGTTGCTAAGCATAGTATTGAAACCTATTTGCATGTATTAAGTTTGTTGCCAGTTAAAATCAGTGCATTGTTACCTGACTTTTTAATCTTGCCGCAACCTGATGTAGGGCAAACGGTGATTGGAAATATTTGCGGACGCTTGTTGGTACGTGAAAGTGAATTTTTAGGTTATTCAGTTGATGATCTGGCGCTTTATCTAGATTATCAAACTGCAGAACGAAACTATAAAATCACCAACTTTAGTGCAGAGCAAATGCAAAGTATTGAAGCATTTGCAACACAAGAACAATTAGAAAGCTTTCATTATGTAGTACCTGCATTAGTGAAAGCCAAACAGCATCCATTCAATATGCTGCCAAAATCCAAGCAAGACACGGGTGTTTCAGGTTATTGGAAAGCCTGTGCAGCAGTATTTCTTGGGATTTTAATTGTACAGTTTAGCTATGATGCACTGCGTTGGAGCAAACTTAAAAAAGTAGCAGATCAAACAGCGGTTCAAGCCATAGAACAATATCAATATTGGTTTGGTGCAAATAGTCGTATTACCGAACAAAATATTCAAAGTCAGTTTCAAAGTCAGGTACGCATGAGTAAAAATGCAGATACTCAAGCGCTGCAATTGCTCAGTCGTGTTGGCCCTGTGTTGATGCAAAATCAAATTGTGGCTAATCGTGTGAGTTTTGATGCCAATATGTTGAACATGGAATTGAATGCCAACTCGGCAGCGACCTTGCAAGCGCTCACTCAGCAATTGAATCAGCAGGGTTTTAAGGTCGAGCTGGGTAATATTCAGCCGAGCGCGTCAGGTGCAGTAGGATTGGTGAAAATACAATAATGAAAGCCATTGAAAAAATGTCAACTTGGTTCGATCAACGTATTGAACTGGTGCAAGATTATTTAGATCGTTTAAATACACGTGAACGTGTTTTGGTGGTATTTACCACAATCTTTGTGATCGTTGCTGCTGTGGGTTCTGCGTTGTGGTATATGCATGCCGCAGCCGAAAAACAGCAAAAACGGGTGAATGATCTTAAAGATTTGGTGGTGGTGATGCAAAGTCATGCAGTCACCATGAAACCTGCCAATGATGCACAACTCAGTGCAGCCGATAAAATTCAGCGTGTGGCTCAGCAACAGGGTTTATCGGTTGCTTCGCAGCAAAGTGGTGACAAGATGCTACTGGTGGCGAGTCATGTCAATTATGCTGTGTTGGCAAATTTTTTAACCCAATTGGCGCAAATGGGTTTAAGTATCGAAAAAATGGAATTAATTTCTGAAGCAGGGCAGATTAAATTAACTGCGACAGTCCAGTAAAGGCTAAAAATAAAATCCGAAACTCGGAAAATAAACTCATGTCAAGCATAGCGTTTTGAACGGGCTAAGCCTATAATATGGCGACTTAGAAAGCAGTAGACTTTTGCAGATATGTTGTATTCTCTAGCCCGCCCGCTGTTATTTTCTTTAGCACCAGAGCGTGCACATGAGCTGACACTATCACTGTTGAAATCGAGCCATAAAATGGGCTTGATGCGTCAAAAGACTGTAGCGAAACCTCTGACTTGTATGGGAATTGAATTCCCTAATCCAGTAGGTTTGGCAGCGGGTCTAGACAAAAATGGTGCGTATATTGATGCCTTAGCTGGTTTGGGCTTTGGGTTTATTGAAATTGGCACCATTACGCCACGTCCTCAAGCGGGCAATCCGCATCCACGTTTATTCCGTATTCCACAGGCCAAAGCCATTATTAATCGTATGGGTTTTAATAATGATGGGGTCGATCAGCTGATTGAAAACGTCAAAGCGGCAAAATTTAAAGGCATTTTGGGGATTAATATTGGCAAAAATGCCGATACACCAGTTGAAAATGCAGTAGATGATTATCTGATTTGTCTAGAAAAAGTCTATAATTATGCCTCTTATATTACTGTAAATATTTCATCACCGAATACCAAAAACTTGCGTAGTTTACAAAGTGGTGATGCGCTGACTGAATTATTGCAAACCCTCAAACAGCGTCAGTTGGAGTTGGCAGAAGAACATCAACATTATGTGCCGTTGGTATTAAAAGTTGCTCCAGATTTAGACCCAGAAGATATTCAGTTTATTGCTAAACAATTGTTGCAATTCAAAATTGATGGTCTGATTGTGACCAATACCACTTTGTCTCGTGAAGGCGTGGAGAATTTGCCGCATGGCGATGAAGCAGGTGGTTTGTCGGGTGCGCCTGTGTTTGAGAAAAGTACCGCATGCTTGGCAGCATTTTCAGCAGCACTGAAAGGTGAAATTCCTTTAATTGGTGTAGGTGGCATTTTATCGGGCGAACAAGCTGTTGCCAAAAAAAATGCAGGTGCAAGCTTGGTTCAGGTGTATAGTGGTTTAATCTATGCAGGTCCTGAGCTGGTTCAAGATTGTGTAAACGCCTTGTAACTTATGAATACCATTGATATCGTTATTCTGATTCTCTTGCTGATTGGAGGGTTGAACGGTTTGCGACAAGGATTTATTAAAGCCTTTGCGAACTTGGTAGGATGGATTTTTGCCCTGATTGTTGCGGCAAAATATGCAGTTGTCCTAGCACCTTCGATGACAGCTCTCAGCAGCGATCCTGTGGTACAAAAAATTGCAGCCTTTGCATTTATTGTCTTGGTCATTGTGGTACTGACCTGGATTGTTACCGCTGTTTTAAATGGTGTGTTAAAGAGCTTGAAGCTTGGCCCATTAAATCGTTTGGCAGGCGGTGCATTTGGTACATTGAAAGGCTTGCTCATTGTCCTTATTGCTATGCAAGGAATTGGTCCTTGGGTAGAAAGCTCGCCTTATTGGAAACAGTCTAAATTTGTGCAAATTTTGTTGCCATATGCACCGTGGGCAACCGAACTATCTAAAGACGCCGCCAATGGGGCTTTACAGCACATCAAGTCGAAAGATGCCATGCCATCTTCCGACATCTCATCTGACGCAAAAGAAAATCGCTCTAGTGCAGATGGCTCAACGAATAATCCTTTTTATTAATCCCTAGCTGGTCTGCGAGGTTGCTATGTGTGGAGTTGTTGGTATAGCTGGTAAATTACCTGTCAACCAAATGTTGTTTGATGCATTAACGATGTTACAACATCGTGGACAGGATGCAGCTGGGATCGTAACTTGCCACAATGGGCGTTTATTCTTGCGTAAAGATAATGGTATGGTGCGTGATGTATTCCATACGCGTCACATGCGTGCATTGCAAGGTAATTATGGTATCGGGCACGTGCGTTATCCAACTGCTGGTTCCTCAAGCAGTGCCGAAGCACAGCCATTTTATGTGAACTCGCCGTACGGGATTACTTTGGCACACAATGGGAATTTGACCAATGCCGAAGAAATTCACGAAGATCTGTTTAAAACAGATTTACGTCACATGAACACCGATTCTGATTCTGAAGTGTTATTGAACGTATTTGCACATGAATTGCAAAAACTTGGCAAATTAAACCCGACACCTGAGGATATTTTTCATGTGATCAGCCGTGTGCATGAGCGCTGTAAGGGCGCCTATGGTGTCGTTGCAATGATTACAGGTCAGGGCTTGGTTGGCTTCCGTGACCCGAATGGTATTCGCCCGTTGATTTATGGTTCACGTGAAACTGAACAGGGTATGGAATATATTATTGCATCAGAATCTGTGGCAATTACTGCACTGGGCTTTAAAGTTGAGCGTGATATCGCACCGGGTGAAGCAATTTTTATAAATGATGCTGGTGAGTTATTTATCCAGCAATGTGCCGCTAAACCTCAATATCGTCCATGTATTTTTGAATATGTGTACTTTGCCCGTCCAGATGCGACCATTGATGGCATTTCTGTGTATAAAGCCCGTTTAAAAATGGGTGAAAAACTGGCGCATAAAATTTCCAAAGAATGGGGCGAGCAGCACGATATTGATGTAGTGATTCCCATTCCTGATACATCCCGTACCTCGGCTTTAGAGTTGGCAAATATTTTAGGGGTTAAATTCCGTGAAGGTTTTATGAAAAACCGCTATATCGGACGTACCTTTATTATGCCAGGTCAGCAATTGCGAAAAAAATCAGTGCGCCAAAAACTGAACCCTGTTGAGCTTGAGTTTAAAGGCAAAAATGTACTGTTGGTGGATGACTCGATTGTCCGTGGTACGACTTGTAACGAAATCATCCAAATGGCACGTGATGCAGGTGCGAAAAAAGTATTCTTTGCTTCGGCAGCGCCAATGGTGAAATATCCAAATGTGTATGGTATTGATATGCCAGCCAAAGATGAGTTAATTGCGTCTAACCGTAATGTCGAAGAAATTCGTGAAATTATTGGTGCAGACCGCTTAATTTTCCAAGATTTAGAAGACTTAAAACAAGCCGTTCGTACCCATAAAGTACCGCATTTGACTGAATTTGATTGTTCAGTATTTGATGGTGTGTATGTGGCTGGCGGAATTGATGAAGCTTATCTGAATGATCTTGAACAAAAGCGTAACGACTTCGCTAAAAAAGGCAAAGATGGTTATATTGATGTCAATATTGATGCTGCGTCAGTAGACTTAACTGGTGTGAAAGAGAGTTAATTCTTTTTCTGATCAGCTCATTGAGAAAAGCGGGAAATTCCCGCTTTTTTCATTTATGATGGTGGCTCAAATACAATGTAATTCAGGATGTTTACATTGAGGTCTGTGAGTAGTTACTTGATTAAAAACAAAAATATGATTTGGTCTGCAATTTTATGTTTGGTTGCAGTCGCTTTGACCCTGTTTATCTTAAACACAGTTTTGGGTCTGTTGGTTTATTATGTGGATTCAAGCCAGTCCATCTATTGGCACAGTCTAAGCCCATACTGGATTACAGTTTTAGTGCTGATTATGACGGTATCCGTCATTTTGGAATTTTATGTTTTTCGTTCAGGCGGTCACTCCTTGGCAAAACAATTGGGTGCGCGTCGTTTAACCCAGTTTGAAAGTACCCCAGAAGAAAGTACTGCACTTAAACTGAGCGAACAATTGGCAGATACTTTTCAAATTCAAGGACCCACCGTATATGTATTGCCCGATGAAATTGGGGTAAATGCCTTAACTGCAGGTTTTAGTCATAAAGATATTGTGATTATTTTGACTTGGGGTGCTTTACAAAACTTGGATGAACAAGAGCTATATGGACTACTTAGCCATGAGTTTAACCATATTTTGAGCGGTGAAACCATTGATAATACTAAGCTTAAAATCCTCTACAGTAGTCTAACCACGTTGAGTAAGTGGGGCAGTAGCATCGCCAAACTTGGCTTTGGACAGCATCGTGATGCACCGCCACATAAACTGGCAACTTTTTTTGTTGCTGTGGGTGGTGGCATTTGGTTATTGGGTAGTTTGGGAGTGTTGATTACTCGCTTCATTAAATACATTAGCTTAAGCGGACGTACTTTTAAAAATGATTTAAAAACCAAGCGCTTGATTCAAAACAATGCCAATATTCAAACTTTGCTGCGAATTTATGTGCATCATGCGGGTTCGCAAATTCATAGTGAATATTCTGAATCTATCTCGCATATGTGTTTTGCCAATTCGCTCAGCCCGCAAAGTTGGATGAATATTCATCCAAGTATCGAAGCACGTATTTTTGAACTTGATCCAACTTTAGTACAAGATTTGCAGTTGGAAAATCTGAAGCGTTTACGCAATCAACCTTTATTTAGCCTATTTCGCTCACTAGAAGAAATGAATGCGGAATATTATGCACCGTGGAGCTCTCCACAACCTTTACCTTTGCTGCGCTTATCACCAATTAGCTTTGCAATTAATGATGCAATGAAGCCTCTCAAGCCTGAAATTCGCAATAACATGCCGCGTCCAGAGTTGATTCAGCGTGCCTTACAAACGGCAACGGGTTCACGTGAAGTGATTGTTGCCATTTTGATGATTCGCCAATATCGTGAATTTATTCCTGCTGAAGCAGAAGTAAGCCGTGCAATTGTAGATGCATTATTAAATTTGGATGGGCGAGTACATATCTCTATTTTCCATGATGCATGTAAAAATATTAGCGGTATGCCGCTGAGTATCGCGCGGCAGTTTTTAACCAAACTGGCAAAAATCATTCAGGAAGATGGTGAGATTGGTTTATTAGATGCTTTGCTGCTAGAGCGAATTAAGTTTGAATTAAATTTGCTGCCCTTACATACGCCTGCAGCATTACATGAAGTGAAACCGCAAATTGTACGTTTAATTGATGCTTTATTGCATGTGCAGCAGATTAATAGCGTCAATCAGTTAGATGTACGAGAACGTATTTTAGAGCGTATTTTAACTGCAGATGAATTGATTGCTTATGAAGAAATCTCAGATGAACCCATCGATTTATCAGAAATTTTAAATGATATGGCAGGTTTGCTGCTGCGTGATCGACTGATGGTGTTGGGCATTGCTGAAATTTGTTTGTGGAATGACCGTATTATCACCCAAGATGAATTGGATGTTTTGGAGTTGCTCTATTGGCGTTTAGGTTTTAAAACCGAAGAAATTGTCGAGCAAATGCAAAAACAAAACAGTTTGATGATTGTGTGACACTGATTGATTAGGTGTGTTTAAAGCAGATTTTGAGAAAAATACGAATAGGTCAGATTGGGTGAAAGAAAGCACAGCATTGTGCAGCCTTTCTAGGTAGAATAGGTGCTATCTTGTATATTCTTCTGTGATGAAAATGTGCAGCGAAAAATTAGCTAGGTGATGATAAACATGATGGCGCATCAGCGTGAGATTTTAGCCAGTTTGGGGATCGATATTTGGGTTTCTAGAACTGCTGTGCCTCAAACTTTGCCACAATCATCGCTTTGGCGCGATTTAGCTGCCCCTGAATTACACAGTGAAATTATTGTTCTAGCTACAGTCAATCAGCAATCAAAACAACAACAGTCAACTATTCTCGAAGAGCCCGCGCAAGAACCATCTCCTCAACATACAGCGGTGGAAGTGGTTGCGCCAGACGATATTCCTGAAGCGCGTGTGATACTTCAGGTCGAAGCCTTTAGCATTGAAGCTTTACAGTTACCACATTGTGTTATTTTGGTAGAAAGCACTGCATTGAGTCAGAAACAGCAACAATTGTGGCGTAATATTCAGCATGCGCTGCAGGCTGAATATCATGTATTACAATGGCCTTTTGCCTTAGAAGTATTACAAGACGGCATAGGGGTAGAAAATTATGTACAAGGTTTTGTTGATGTTTTAAGCGCTGATAAAAACATGCTGATTTTAGGTCATTTACCGCATTTTAAATCTGAACAGTGTTTGCATTTAGCCAGTTTGCAAGAAATGCTAGATCAGCCACTGTTGAAAAAAAGCCTGTGGGATGCGATCCAAGCCACATCGTGACAGCTCAAAGCCTAAGTCGATTTTGATATTCAAAAATTTACCTATTTAAGTAATTAGAGACAAGGAACAGGGATAATCATGCGTAAAAAAGTGGTGGTGTTTAGTCAAATTGATGCAGAAATTTTAAGTAAGCTAGAGCAAGATTATCAGGTGGTGCAGGTCAGCCCTAAATTGGGTGATGTGAATCAACAGTTGCTTGAGCATGTGCAAGATGCCGATGGCATGATTGGTGCAGGGCGTTTGCTTAATCAAAGCAACTTGCATACTGCAAACAAACTCAAAGTGATTTCGAGTGTTAGTGTCGGTTATGACAACTATGATGTAGATTATTTAACCCAACAAAAGATTAGCCTCTGCCATACACCGCATGTCTTGACTGAAACTACAGCCGATTTAGCCTTTACCTTATTGATGAGTGCAGCACGACAAGTGCCATATTTAGATCGGTGGACTAAACAAGGACAATGGAAAAGTACTGTTGGCGCAGCGCAGTTTGGACAGAACATTTATGGTAAAACTATTGGTATTGTAGGTTTAGGGCATATTGGTGCTGCTATCGCGCGTCGTGCATTTCATGGTTTTAATATGAACGTGGTGTACCATAATCGTCGTGAAAAAATGGAAGTGGCGCAAGCATTTAATGCGGAATATTTGAGTCTGGATGAATTGCTACAACAGTCTGATTTTGTGGTGCTGGTAGTCGATTTAAATGTGGATTCTAAAGCCTTAATTGGTCAGCGTGAACTGGATTTAATGCAGTCACATGCAATTTTGGTCAATATTTCGCGTGGTTCGGTCATTGATGAACAGGCACTAATCCAGACCTTGCAAGCAGGCAAAATTTTTGCCGCAGCTTTGGATGTCTATGACAAAGAACCCCTGCAAGAATCACCATTATTTGAGTTAGACAATGTCGTCACTTTGCCGCATATTGGTTCTGCAACTACAGCAACTCGTAAAAAAATGGCAAATTTAGCTTATAAAAATTTGGTTGATGCGCTGGAAGGACGTCGTCCACAATATGTGGTTAATCCTGCTTGCTATACGCCCTAAAGTTACAAGTGACTGGATAAAAATTGATAACACATCATTGCAAATGCGTTCATTTTTCAATGTTATAGTCAATCATTATGCAAGATATGTATTTGAGATCATCCATTGAAACGTGTATTACTGATCTGCGGTTTGAGTTTTGCCAGTATTGCGACTACCCAAAGTGCCAATTTAACCACCACAGCACAATTTAATGTGCCTGAAATTGGCAGTGGTGTGGGTTTAATTGATCAGCAAAAAGAACGCAGTATTGGTGAAAAAGTCTATCGGGAAGTGCAGCGTAAAATGCCTGTCACACAAAACCCGTGGCTAGAAGATCATTTAATCAATACGTTTTCGCATCTACTCAGCCAAACTCAACTGGGGCAACCTATTGGGTTACTTATTATCAATGATCCACAAATTAATGCCTTTGCTGTGCCAGGCGGTTTATTTGCGTTAAATACCGGTCTTATTAATTCTGCCCGTAATATGGATGAAGTTGCTGGTGTAATGGCGCACGAAATTGCCCATGTGTCGCAACGTCATTACAGCCGATCACAAGAGGCATTTAAAGGGCAGGGCTTGTTGGCACTGGCTGGAGTTTTGGTTGGGGCATTGGTTGCCTCACAAGCTGATGGTGATGCTGGCGCAGCAGTGATGATGGGTTCTCAAGCCGCTTTAATGGATCAGCAATTGACCTATAGCCGCAATCAGGAACGTGAAGCAGACCGTATAGGCATGCAATATATGTATAGCGCAGGCTATAACCCACAAAGCATGGCAGATTTTTTTGAAGTGATGCACCGTACCACCAGCCGAGTCAGCTTCTTACCAGACTTTTGGTTTACCCATCCCTTAACTTCAGAGAGGATGAGTGAGGCGCGTTTACGTGCCAATCAATTACCACCTGTGCCAACCTCGCTGCGTGATGAAGACTTTGAAATTTTAAAGTTATATAGCTTGGTGGTTTCTCAGCAGGCGACAGAACAACAGCTCAAAGCATTTGCAACCCGTAACCATTTTGCTGCACAGTTGGCTTTGGCTTATTTTTATAGCCAGCAAGGCGATTTTGTTTTGGCGCAGCAAACCATAGATCAGGCTAAAAATCACAATCGTTTACATAATTTATTTACACTTATTCAAACTGACATTTATTTAGGACAAAATAAAATTGATTTGGCGCTCAAAACAATTAGCTCGCCTGCGCGAATTATGCCTGAAAATCGTGCACTGAATTATAAATGGGCAGAGGTTTTGATTCGTCAAAATCAAACCGCACAGGCAGAAAGTATTTTGAAGGATTTCTTGCAAAAAAATCCGCGTGATTTATCGGCCTGGAATTTAATGCAGCAAGCGGCAAATGCAGACCGAAGTTCTGCATTACGCACGGTAAATGTGTTACGGTATCGTGCAGAAGTACAGTATTGGTCAGGTTGGGAAGAAGAGGCGATTAAATCATTACTGCACGCCCAGCGCTTAGCCAAAGATAATCAGGCGATGTCGGCAAATATAAAAAACCGTGTGACTGAAATGCAAAGAGAGCGACAGTTAAAAATATAAGTCGGGCGTATAAATGGTGGCATAACAATAAAGAAAAGGAGTTTAAGAATGATTGAGGGACAATGTTTATGTGGTGCGGTGTATTACCGTTACCATGCCGAAATTGAAAAAACAATATTATGTTTTTGCCAGCATTGCCGCCGTGCGCAAGGTGGTATTATGGGATGGAATAGTCCAGTTGCACGTGAACATTTTGAAGTGGTACGTGGCTTAAAATACCTAAAAGAATATTTTCATAGTCCCAATAAAGCACGAGTATTTTGTCAGGAATGTGGCAGCCCGATTTATTCTTATCGGCTAGATTTACCCGATATTATTCGTTTGCGTTTAGGAACTGTGATACAAGGCAAAGTTCCCGAACCATGTGAGCAAGCTTTTGCGCAATACAAACCGAACTTTTTGGTAATTGAGTCGTGAGAATAGTCATTCACTGAATATACAATGCTAAAATAGAACTCGAAATTGAGTTGAAATTACCCTGTATTGAAAATGAAAAAATATATTTATTTATGCCTTATTTTGGGGATGAGCTTGCCAAATGTTTATGCTGCGAGCGCAGAGCAGTATGTGTTGGCTGTCGAAGAAATTAATACGCAATATAAACAAGATATTCGACAGTTTTTACGGGGTTTAAACCCACAACAGCAGGGTTTTAATTCGCAGCAACAGCAGCAGTTTTGCGGCATTGTTAGTCGTTATGTCGATCGTTTATATCAGGCAGCTGATGAAAACCGTGCCTATTTGGATCGTCGTTATCAAAATATTAATAAACAGGATGTGATTCAGCAGGTCAGTACATCTAAAGAAATGCAATTGCTGAAAAAGTATCAAGTGAACTGCGATTTAAAGTAAAAAGTTAAAGCAAAAGTGTCTAAGGGTGAGTAATAGTTATCTCATCCTTGTTTAGCATTTTACTGAATAGTATTAGCGAAAGATAGATTAAACAGGTTTAATCTGACTTTTAAATGGATATTTGGATAAACACAAATTTGGGATGAGCTAATTAGCTTAATTTAGCTTTAATTTTTGCAGATACTTGTGCAGGATCGGCGCGCCCGGCTATGAGCGGACGCAGAGAGTTCATCACCTTACCCATATCTTTCATGCTAGTAGCTTGTTGCGCTTGAATGGTTTGCGCAATCATGGAATCAAGTTCTTCCTCAGTCATAGCTTCTGGTAGAAACTGAGATAACACCTCAATTTCGGCTTGTTCCTTACTAGCTAAATCTTCTCGGCCAGCGCCTTCAAAGGCTTTAACCGATTCTTTACGTTGTTTAATTTGCTTTTCAATGACCGCAAGAACCTGAGCATCGTCAAGCTCTTTGCGCTCATCGACTTCGATTTGCTTAATTGCTGCCTGTAGACTACGAATTACCGTTAACTTATCCATTTCTTTAGCGCGCATAGTCGCTTTTAAAACGTCAGTGATTTGGTTTTTTAAAGTCGTCATCATTTAATCCAGACAGGCAATCACAAATTAATTAGTAAAGGCGAGTAGTACGTACTGATTCACGCGCCAATTTCTTTTGGTAGCGTTTAACAGCAGCCGCTTTTTTGCGCTTACGTTCTTGAGTTGGTTTTTCGTAGAATTCACGCTTACGTACGTCAGCTAAAACACCTGCTTTTTCGCAAGAACGTTTGAAACGACGGATAGCTACGTCTACTGGTTCGCCTTCTTTCAATTTAACTTGTGGCATGAAGAATCCTCATTAAGTTATGGATAAGATCTGGGCGAAATTGCCCACGATCACAAGTGAAGGTCAGTATTTTACTCATTTACATCTCATATCACAAGTCTATAATAGGTTTCGCAATAGAATTGATACAGGTTATAGGCAATTTAATGATCGTTTTAGGCTTAGAAACATCTTGTGATGAAACAGGACTTGCGCTGTATGACAGCGAGTTAGGTTTGCGTGGGCAAGTACTGTATAGCCAAATTAAATTGCATGCAGAATATGGTGGTGTGGTACCTGAATTGGCATCACGCGACCATGTGCGTAAACTTATTCCTTTAATCAATCAATTGCTTGAGCAGAGTCAAGTCAAAAAATCTGAAATTGATGCCGTGGCGTATACACGTGGACCGGGGCTAATGGGCGCACTCATGACAGGTGCATTATTTGGGCGAACTTTAGCTTTTGCCTTAAATAAACCCGCAATTGGGGTGCATCACATGGAAGGGCACATGCTTGCACCATTGTTGTCTGCGACACCACCAGAATTTCCGTTTGTCGCTTTATTGGTTTCGGGTGGACATACACAGCTCATGGCAGCTTATGGCATTGGCCAATATGAATTGTTAGGTGAGTCGATTGATGATGCTGCGGGCGAGGCTTTTGACAAGGTTGCTAAAATGATGGGTTTACCGTACCCGGGTGGGCCAAATATTGCCAAATTAGCCGAACAAGGCGATGCCACAACCTTTGAATTTCCACGTCCAATGTTGCACCAAGGCTTAGAATTTTCATTTAGTGGTTTAAAAACTGCGGTTTCAGTACAAATGAAAAAGTTGGGTGATGCAAACCGTGATGCAGACATTGCGGCAAGTTTCCAAGAAGCGATTGTTGATACTTTGGTGAAAAAATCGGTAAAAGCTTTAAAACAAACGGGTTTAAAACGCTTGGTGATCGCTGGTGGTGTGAGCGCAAATACTCGTTTACGTGAGCGTTTAGAAGCGGATTTAGCTAAAATTCGTGCAGCAGTTTATTATGCAGAACCTGCATTATGTACCGACAATGGTGCAATGATTGCTTTTGCGGGTTATCAGCGTTTAAAAGCAGGGCAACAAGATGGTTTATCTGTAACGACTACACCACGTTGGCCGATGACGGAATTAAGTAATCCAAACGAAGCATAAAGCGGGTTGATGAAAAGAGGTGTAAAAGCCACTGCTGTCCCATAGTTTGATTTAAATAAAAAAACCTGAGTCTGAATCGTTAAAATATAAGTGCGAACCAACACTTTAACGACCAAGGACTCAGGTTTTGTCATATCAGAATACCGTATTTCATCAATTGATTAAACCCATACTCCGACAAGATTTTGAACGTCTTGTTCAAATACATCATGTCGGTCAGAAATTTAGAGCTGCTTCAAGATGGGATCAGTTCATTGCCATACTGATGTCTCAACTTTCCTGCAGACAAAGTCTGCGGGATATTCAATCTAATCTAGAGTGTCAACAAGAAAAGCTGAATGCTCTCGGAGCAAAGTCTATCCCTCGCAGTACACTGGCTCGAATCAATCAGGAACAGCCTGCAGGCTTGTATGAACAGCTATTTTACACCTTGCTTAAATCTTATGAACACTCAAAAGTAGCTCATAAATTCCGCTTTAAGAATCCCTTATATTCCCTGGATGCCAGCCATATTGATCTGTCACTTTCCTTATGTGAATGGGCCAAAGTGCATGAATCCAAAGCCAGCATGAAACTTAGCGTTGGCTTAAATCACAGCAATACCATTCCTGAATTTGTGGCGCTTGGGGATGGCATTGAAAATGATATGGTACAAGGCAGAGCATTTAAATTTCCTGCTGGCAGTATTGTCGTATTTGACAAAGGATATATTGATTATCAATGGTTTGCCCAATTGACTCATCAAAAGGTCAGCTTTGTCACCCGATTGCGCCCAAAGACAGTTTATCAAGTGAAATCTAGCCGCAGCGTATTAGCATCTAAAGGTATTATTGCGGATGAGTGGATTGAATTAAGTAGTGCTCATGCAAAGAAAAGAGGTGCTCCCAAATTATTAAGACGTATAGAATTTTATGATGCCGATAAGAACAGGACGTTTGAGTTTCTGAGTAATAACTTTCATCTGGCAGCATCAACGATTGCTGCAATTTATAAAGACCGTTGGAAAGTGGAACTGTTCTTTAAAGCACTTAAACAGAATTTAAAATTAAAGTCATTTCTAGGTCGAAGCCGTAATGCCATACAAACTCAAATTTGGATCGCGTTAATCGCCTATTTGCTGGTGAGTTTCGCTCAACATCTGGGGAAAGAAGGCTGGACAGTGCAGCGCTTACTCAGAATCATTCAAGTGAATTTGTTTGAAAGAAAAACGTTAAAAGCTTTATTCTCACCCGATAAAATCCCATTAAACAAGAGGAAGCTTATTTAAGCTTCCTCTTGTGAAAAATTGTGGGACAGCAGTGGTGTAAAAGCCTCTTTTTTCATTTGTATCAACATGATAAATCTTGTTGAAGGTGTTCGGCTTTATTTAAACTCTATGCCAAACTACGAATTAAAAATAAGTTGTGAGAATAAAAGATGTATACGGGACGTTGTTTATGTGGACAGGTTAATTTTTCCATTCAACAGAAAATTCATACAATTTATCATTGTCATTGCAGTTTGTGCCGAAAGCAGAGTGGTACTGGTGCAAATGCTGCAACCTTAGTTCTTCAGCAAAATTTTAACTGGGAATCCGCTAAGAATACTGTCCATACTTATAAGAAGGACAGTGGCTTTACCTCATCTTTTTGTACTCAATGTGGATCCCCTGTACCTAATCAAGTGGGAAAAACGGATTATATGTGGATTCCTTTAGGTCTACTGGAAAATAATCTTCAACCAGAGCGGCGATTAAATTTTTGTCTTCAGTCGAAAACTGCTTGGATACCCACACTCGTTGCAGATCAGGATTATGCTGAATTACCAGAGTGGACGGTATTAGCATCACATTTTCAGTCGGATAGTTGATATTTTAGATATGCCATTTAAATTAGAAAAAGCCCAATAAGTTTATTGGGCATTGAATGAATTGAAACATTTTACAAAGATTTTAACTGCGCAGACCCAATCCAGTGCTTCGAGAATTGATAAGCGGCACGACCAGAACGCTGCCCACGCGCCTGACACCAGCGTAAAGCTTCGGCACGCGCTTCAGCGGTGAGCTCCATCTCCGCCTTTTGCAGATAATGCTCGACAATTTCTAAATACAGATTCTGATCCATTGGATAAAACGACAGCCACATCCCGAAACGATCGGACAGCGAAATTTTTTCCTCAATCGCTTCTTGGGGATGCAATTCAGTATATTGTGGTACATCTACACGAGTGACAGGTGTGTTTTCGTGCATAAATTCAGGCAGCAGATGACGTCTGTTACTGGTCGCATAGATAATAAAATTACTGGAACCTGATTGTAATGAACCATCTAAAACACTTTTTAAAGTACGATAATTTTCATCTTCTGCGTTAAAAGCTAAATCATCGCAATAGACAATAAATTTCTCAGGGCGATGCTGAATGATTTTTTGAATTTCTGGTAATTCAGACAAATCATCACGTTCAATTTCAATTAAACGTAATCCTTGATTGGCATACTCAGTCAGCAAGGCTCGTACAATAGATGATTTGCCCGTACCGCGAGAACCTGTAAGTAACACATCATTTGCAGGTAAGCCATTTAAAAACTGCAATGTGTTTTGAATGACTTTTTCTTTTTGCTTTTCGATCCCTTTTAAATCATCTAAATCTATTTTTCTTGGTTGTTGAATCGCCATCAATTGTTGATCTTGCCATTTGAATGCAATAGCAGAAAAGTCGGTTTCTTGTTTTAAAGCAGGTAAACTTTGCTGTAGTTGTTGGAGTACATGCGAAAGTGATAATAAAAAGTTGTCGGGTAAATCTAGGTTTGCCATGATAATTCAGCTTAAAAAATTCAGATCATATTGCTACACTTTAAGACTAGCGCAATTGACCTAGAGTTGACAATCAAAGTGTGTTGAGTCATTGACGCGTACGACAAATTTTTAGATATTGTTGTGTATAGTAGGCATAGGCAAGCGTAGTGCTGCGAATAAACTAAAGGATCGAGGAAGGCTATGTTATTTAAAGGTTTTACCGAAGATGTTAATCCGCATCAAGCCTATCGCATAAAAAAGCTCAAGCGCCAAATACAAAATGCCGAATCTTATGAAGAATGGAAAAGTATTGCCATTCGTATAGATGAAGAAACTGGTGCACAAGAATGGAAATATGACAACAGTTCACCATATTTTGACGCGGAAATTATTTCGCATCGTTTAAATTTATTACGCCGCTACCGCACTACCGACCGCAGTCGCGATTTAATTTATATATTGCGTGAAGGTTTAACTTTTGACATCGCCAATATTGCCCATCCAATGTTGTTCACTGCAACTTATGTGGGTACAAAAAAAATTATTGAAGATTATGTTGATGAGGTCAGCAAAAGTTTGGCTTTTGTCGCTTCAGATGAATGTCAGGCTTTCACCAAATCAGAAAAAATAGATTTTTTTCAGCAATGCCAAACGGCATACGGACAACCTGCATTGATGTTCTCTGGTGGTGCAACGCTAGGTTTATTTCACACAGGTGTTTGTAAGGCATTGTTTGAACAAGATTTAATGCCTAAAGTGCTATCGGGTTCGAGTGCAGGCGCAATAATGACTGCAATGTTAGGCATTTCAAAACCTGAAGAAGTACAACATATATTGGGGGGGGAGTCATTTTTCCACGAAGCATTTCAATTTAGACAAATGCGGGAAATTATTAAAGGCAATGGGGGAATTGCCGATGTGCATTATTTAAAAAAATTCCTCATCAAAAACTTAGGCGATACAACATTTCAAGAAGCTTTTCAAAAATCAGGTTTACATATTAATGTGGCGGTTGCGCCTTATGATGCATCACAAGACTCACGCATTATGAATAGCTTTACTGCGCCAGATTTATTGGTTTGGAGTGCAGTGTTGGCCTCGTGTGCTGTGCCAATTTTATTCCCACCAGTACGTTTAACCAACAAGCGCTATGATGGCGAACACACTCCGTATATGGGCAAAACCCGCTGGGTGGATGGCAGTGTGCGTAGCGATTTCCCGCAGGAAAAAATGGCACGTTTATATAATATTAATTACACTATTGCCAGTCAGGTTAATCCACATGTAGTGCCGTTTATGCAGGATGATATTAAGCGTTATCGCAAAGATATGCTGAGTTGGCCAGAACGGATTATTCGTCGTCAGGGCAAAGTGATTAGCCGTGGGGTAATGGATTTTGTACGTGAGCGTGCAGGTGCTGTACCGCCAGTGCGTCGTTTGTTAGATCATGGTTATGGCATTGTCGATCAGCGCTATTATGGTGATGTGAATATTGTAGGAAGCTACAACCTGCGCCATTACACATATATGCTGCAAAACCCGAAACCGCAATTGTTTAAAATTTTGCAGCGTGAGGGCGAACGCGCGACTTGGCCCAAAATTTCATCAATTGAAACGCATGCACGTGTTGGTAAAACTTTGCAACATTGCTTAGAGTTACTAACTGCACCTCAAAGAGCAGTATCTAGTGAAGTCTCAGCAGAAATTCGCCCTGGTGTAAGTGTTGTTTAATGTTTTGAATTTGGATATTGAACGGTTAGACTTTGCGCAGTTCGAGTTGCGTAGTAAAGCAAAAAGTTTGCAACATGGTCGGCATATCTATCGTTTTGAACACCAAGGGCAGTTTTATTGGCTTAAAGCCCAACAACCAGGTGTTCATGCGACAGTAGAGCAGGGCTTTGCACAAGAATGGAACTTTTATAAACAGTACGCGCAATCATTACATTTATCTTTTTTATTGCCATGTCAATTGATGGATGCTGTACCCATTCATATTCAGTCGCATGGTAATTCACATGACATTTCATTTCATTATTCACAGGTCTATTCACGTGCTTTGATTCTGCCTGAAGCAAAAGCCGTTCTTGCCATGGGTAATTTACCTGAGCATACAGAAGAGATTAAACACATATTTTGGCGTGTCTTTGAAGCGGTGGAAGCATTGCATCAATTGGATTGGATTCATGCCGACTTAAAAGCTGAACATCTTGTACAGTTTGATGGACAAATCAAGTTATTAGATTTCGAGCAAGTACAGAAAGTTACAGATATTCAATGTCAGGAGATAACCGCTACACTGCGTTATATGGCGCCAGAGTTATTTCACGGGCAGCCTAAAACTGCACAAAGTGATATTTATGCTTTAGGTATTATTTTTTATGAATGGTTAACGCAACAACGCTTACAGGCAAACAGTTATCATGATTGGGCGTATTTGCACTGTCAAAGATTGCATATTCAAATTCCTGCGCATCTACAAGCATTTTTACCACTACTGAATCACATGTTAGCAAAGCCCTATTCACAGCGTGCGTCGAGTATTGCTGAGTTGAAATTATGGCTTAGTGGCTGAATATTCAGAAGAAAAAATCAAAAAATAGGTTTTTGTTTTTTATTTAAACAGTCATTGTGCTTTTTTATAAAAAAGGCTTGTCATCAGGAAGTGATCTCTATAATATACACAGCCATCGGGGACGTGGCGAAATTGGTAGACGCACTGGATTTAGGTTCCAGCGCCGCGAGGTGTGAGAGTTCGAGTCTCTCCGTCCCCACCACTTAAACATCAAGCTAGCTTGATTTTAAGTTGCAGAGGATTGGTGTAATGGTAGCATGACGGTCTCCAAAACCGTTCGTCAAGGTTCGAATCCTTGATCCTCTGCCAAATCAAAATCCAACAACTGAGTTGGTACCCAATGTTGGGGACGTGGCGAAATTGGTAGACGCACTGGATTTAGGTTCCAGCGCCGCGAGGTGTGAGAGTTCGAGTCTCTCCGTCCCCACCATACATTAAAGAGCAAGGCAATGACCTTGCTTTTTTATTGCCTGTTATTTTAGCTTTGAATCCTTGCATCTCTTTGACAAAGCTTTGATACATTTCAAGATTTAAAATTCAGCATAAAAAACCCACAAACAGGTTATGGGCAAGATCATCTTTAAATGTTGATGAAATACGATTTGAATTTTTATTTTTGCATCCTATCAAGTTCAACCGTTATCGCATACTTATCGGTATTGTATCAATATTTATGCTTTTAAATGGTCTTCAAATTCCTCGCCTAATTTCATTGCTAAAGCGTTACCTGAAAGTTCACACGTAACCAAACCATACTCTTTTTGAAAGCTAAAAGTGAAACCGTGACCATCCGCCAAATTTTTGACTGAATAGCCTAATTTTTCTAACCAAATACGAAACGCAATTAAATTTTTTGCTTTAACAACTTTTTTCACGAGAGAACTCCCATCCATTCATTTAAATATTAATAGGGATATTTCTTGAATTTTTAAAGGGCAGCACTGTATATCTTTGATATTTTTTTCACTGATTTTGCGAAATCTAAAGTTCTTTTAAGAAAATAGAATATTTCAAAAGAATTCTAAATTTTTAAGATATTGATATTTATTATTTTTATTAAAATGGTGCAATTTATTTTAAGGTTTAAAATGTATTGCCTAAAGATGACTTGGAAATATTTTGTTAATAATTTTTAATTATAGACTGTATTTATTTTCAGCATTAACATAGAGGGGCTTTGTTGCATAAATATGTAAGCATCTGATTTAAATAAATTTAATTTTGGATCAAAAAGCAATCAAAACTTTTAAAATCATATAGTTATGAAATCTTTGTGCAACAAAGCCGCTGTAACATATGAAATATCGCACGTTTCATCAACTATTCGTCAATTTAAAAGTTATCTTTAAGTTCACGTAATTTCTGAAATTCTTCGACACTTTCGGCTCTTAAAAATGGATTGGTTGCCAGTTCTAGTTCGATGCTGCTCGGTAAAGTGGGTTGATTAAGCATGCGTAAACTTTCAATCTGTTGATAACGCTCTTGAATGGAAACATTGTCTGGTTCTACATGCAGTGCAAATTTGGCATTTGCCAATGTATATTCATGAGTGCAATATATTTGAGTACGCGGAGGCAGGGCAGCCAAACGGTTTAAAGATTGATACATTTGCAAATGTGTACCTTCAAAAACGCGCCCACAGCCCATCGCAAATAAAGTGTCGCCACAGAACAATACATCCAACGCATCTATAAAATACACTATGTGCCCCAAGGTATGTCCCGGAACGGAAATAACATCAACCTGTAAATCATGAAAATTAAAATGGTCTTGGTTTAGTAATGGATGTGTGATAAACGGAATTTTGCTTAATTCTTCACGTGGCCCATAAACGGGTAAATTGCGTTTTGCAATGAGTTCAGGCACACCGCCAATATGGTCTTGATGCCAATGCGTCAACCAAATTTGTGCAATATCTAAACCATGATTTTGACAAAAATTTTCAACAGGTTTGGCATCGGTCGGGTCAACGACCACCACTTGTTTGCTGGCACAATGTTCAAGCAACCAAATATAGTTTTGTGATGGCTTTTGCGCATCAATAAGATGGACTTGGTAGTGCATGCTCGATTCCTGGAACTTAATTGTTTGTGACTATTACAGCATGCTTTTACTGGTGTGTAAAAGTGTCTCCCAAAGTAGCATGTTATTGCTTTGCTGTGTAACTGTGTGGTGATGAATAAAACGTGTAAAGATAAAATAGAGATAAAAATCAAATCCATAAAAAATGCCGTGTTTAACACGGCATTTTACAACAGAGATTCGGTGAAGTCTTAGCGGATTTTTGCCAAGAAACGACCTAAACGTGTCATTGCTTCAC
This sequence comes from Acinetobacter sp. KAM396, assembly GCF_021602765.1. Classification (NCBI taxonomy): domain Bacteria; kingdom Pseudomonadati; phylum Pseudomonadota; class Gammaproteobacteria; order Moraxellales; family Moraxellaceae; genus Acinetobacter; species Acinetobacter sp. KAM396. The sequence goes on along the minus strand of NZ_BPPH01000004.1, from coordinate 108,870 downwards.
GTAATTCATTTTCTGCTGGCAAGAACACCACACGGAAATGATCAGGCGTTGGCCAGTTAAAACCTGTACCTTGAACCAACAAAACTTTTTCTGCTTTGAGTAAATCGAGCATTAACTTTTCGTCATCTTCAATTGGATAGACGTTTGGATCAAGTTTCGGAAAGCAATACATTGCGCCTTCAGGTTTGACACAAGACACACCAGGAATGTCGTTCAGCATTTCCCATGCAATGTTACGTTGTTCGTATAAACGACCACCTGGACGAATTAAGTCATTGATAGACTGATAACCACCCAATGCCGTTTGAATCGCGTATTGCGCCTGATGGTTGGCGCACAAACGCATAGACGCCAGCATGTCTAAACCTTCAATGTAGTCTGCAGCACGTGATTTATCGCCTGTAATTGCCATCCAGCCCGAACGGAAGCCTGCGATGTGATACGATTTAGACAAGCCATTGAATGAAATACAGAGCTGATCACCTGCTAAAGCCGCAACTGCAACATGCTCAATGCCGTCATAAATAATTTTGTCATAAATTTCATCGGCAAATAAAATTAAGTCATATTTTTTTGCCAACGCTACAATTTGTTCCAACACATGACGTGGATAAACCGCACCCGTTGGGTTATTGGGGTTAATAATGACAATACCACGCGTATTTGGCGTGATTTTACTTTCCATATCAGCAATGTCTGGATACCAAAAGTTTTCTTCATCACATTTGTAATGAATGGCAGTACCGCCCGATAAATTTACTGCTGCAGTCCAAAGCGGGTAGTCAGGCATAGGCACCAGCATTTCATCGCCATCGTCCAACAAGCCTTGCATTGCCATAACAATCAGTTCAGATACGCCGTTGCCAATATACACATCATTGACATGCATATCGAAAATGCCTTTTTGCTGATAGTATTGACAAATTGCTTTACGTGCAGGGAAAATTCCTTTGGAGTCGGTATAACCAATTGCATTGGGTAAGTTCAATGCAACATCATTAATAATTTCCTGTGGCGCTTCAAAACCGAATGGGGCAGGGTTGCCAATATTCAGTTTAATAATTTTATGGCCGGCCTCTTCCATTTCATTGGCCGCTCGTAACACAGGTCCGCGAATGTCGTAGCATACATGCTCAAGTTTTGATGATTTTTTTATTTCGCGTGGTGTCGTGTTACCTAGTACGGACATAGTTGCATCCAATGATAAGAAGATAAATAAATTATAGATTACTGAAATATCACAATCTATGCTGAAATTTAGCTAGATATTTTGCAAGCTCTAGCGTAAATATAGAAGTACTGAAGCATGACACTGAATGTCAAAGATTTAAAGGAGTTAGTGATGGGAAAACTCAATAAAACAGACCGAGAATGGCAAAGAGAGTTATCACCAGAGGAATTTCGGATTACACGTCAAAAAGGTACAGAGCCTGCTTTTACGGGGAGATATTGGAATACTCAACAAGAGGGTATTTATACCTGTCGTTGTTGCGGTACAGCGCTTTTCTCATCAGAAACAAAATATGACAGCGGTTGCGGTTGGCCAAGTTTCTTTCGTCCCCTTCAGCCAGGGGTGATTGAGGAGCATCAGGATGACTCGCATGGTATGCAGCGTACCGAGATTGTTTGTCATCATTGTGACGCACATTTAGGGCATGTTTTTAATGATGGCCCACAGCCAACGGGATTACGCTATTGTGTCAATTCGGCTTCTTTAGAACTCAAAACAGAAGAAAAAAATGATGAGGAAAATTATCCATGACTAACATTTATCAATTTGAAGCCGAGTTGTTAGATGGACAAAATAAAGCCTTTAGTGATTATGAAGGGAAAGTTTTGTTGATTGTAAATACAGCCAGTAAATGTGGTTTTACGCCTCAATTTGCAGGTTTAGAAAAGTTATATCAACAATACAAAGATCAGGGGCTAGAAATATTGGGCTTCCCGTGCAATCAGTTTGGTGGGCAAGATCCGGGCTCCAATGAGCAAATTGGGAGCTTCTGCCAAAAAAACTATGGTGTCAGTTTTCCAATGTTTAATAAAATTGATGTAAAAGGTCCTGAAGCACATGCGATTTTCCGTTACCTGACCAACAACAGTAAAGGTATTTTGGGTAATGGAATTAAATGGAATTTCACTAAGTTTTTAATTGGTAAAGATGGCAAGGTATTGAACCGCTTTGCTCCGACCACCAAACCTGAGGATTTACAGGCGGAAATTGAAAAGGCTTTACGATAAAGGTTCGCGCTTGTGCAAATAAGATAATTAAGGCGATAAGATGATCGCCTTAAATATAATTGAAATCATTAACTTATAAAATTGCTTTAAGACGTTGAATTACTTGTTCACATTGTGCCAAATCTGCAACCAAAGCTAAGCGAACATGGTTTTCACCTGGGTTACCTTGTGCAGTTTCACGAGATAAATATCGCCCTGGAAGCACTTTAATATGCGCTTTTTCCATCAACATTTTCGCAAAGTTTTCATCATGATCGACTTTGAGCCAGTAATAAAAACCTGCATCTGGTTTTTTTAATGGCAATAAATGCCCAAGCTCCGTTTGAAATAATTCAAACTTGGCGCGATATTGTATACGGTTATCTTCAACGTGCTGTTCATCATCCCAAGCTGCAATAGAGGCTAATTGGTGTTGTACAGGCATTGCCGCACCATGATAGGTACGATATTGCAAATAAGGTTTTAATAAGTTGGCATCGCCCGCAACAAAGCCTGAGCGCATACCAGGTAAGTTTGAGCGTTTAGACAAAGAATGGAATACGATACAGTTTTTGTAGTCATCGCGTCCAAGTTCGGCACAGACTTCCAGTAAACCTGTAGGCGCTTGGTCAAACCATAATTCTGAATAACATTCATCGGATGCAATGACAAAATTATATTGATCTGAAAGGGCAATCAGCTTTTTAAATTGTGCTTTTGAAAGGACTGCACCCGTTGGATTTCCCGGTGTACAGACAAACAATAATGCGGTTTTCTCCCAGACTTCTGCAGGTACGGCATCAAAATCACCCAAGTAATTATTGTCTTCGGTGCAATTGATGAAATAGGGTTGAGCGCCTGCCAATAAAGTTGCCCCTTCATAAATTTGATAAAATGGATTGGGCATCACTACATAAGGTGCATCTTCACGTCGAATCAAGGCTTGTACGAAGGAAAAAATCGCTTCACGTGTTCCTGAAACTGGGAGAACTTGTGTGTCTGGATTAACTTGCTTTAAATGAAAGCGTTGTGTCAGCCAATTGGCAATGCTGTGACGTAACTCAGGCAGACCTTTGCTGTTTGGATAAGTTGATAAATGCTGAAAATTATCAATAATGGCTTGCTTGACAAATTCAGGTGCAGGATGTTTAGGCTCACCTATAGTCAGTGGAATTAACGGCAAATTTGCAGGTTGTACGTCCTGAAATAGTTTGTTTAGCTTTTCAAAAGGATAAGGATGTAATAAGGACAAACTTGAGTTCATGGATGTTCCGTAAATTGAAGTTAATGTTGACCACAGACCTGATTAGAGGCCTCATCTAAAGCAGCTTTGAGCTGGATTGCAAAGGTATCTGCTTCAGATTTATTCATTGGTTTGCCATCTTTTTTGGTGACAAAGAAAATATCTTCGGCACGTTCGCCCAAGGTGGCAATTTTGGCGGAGTGAATATCTAAGCCTTGCATCATAAACAAGCCACCAATTTTGGCGAGTAAACCTGGATGATCTAGTGTGGCAATTTCAACCATATTTTGATTCAGTGCTGCATTGAACGTCACTTCTACTGTGTTTTCAATGTCAAAATGACGTAATTGACGCGGAATACGACGTTGCATTAGACCCGGATATTTATCTGACTGGCTCAAGGCATTCACTAAAGCCTCAATCACCATTTCTTCACGTTCAGGGTCTGTTAAGAGTGTGCCAAAACGGTCTAAGACCACGTAAGTATCCAAACTAAAGGCTTTGGTCGCAGTAATAATTCGTGCATCCTGAACGTCAAGGTTCATGCGGTCTAAAATAGCGACAGTTGTGGCAAATAGGTTGGGTTGGTCTTGCGTGTAAATAAAGATTTGTACTGCGTCTTGTGCTGATTTTCGGTGCGCGCGCATGAGCACTAATGGTGCAGGATTATCGCCATGCTCCAAAATCGCGCGGGTATGCCATGCAATTTCATCGGCAGATTCTTTAATAAAGTATTCATCGCCCAGTTCTTGCCAGACTTTTTCAACAGCACTGAGTTCAAAATCTTTAACCAGTAACTCGCTTGCCGCAAATTTGGTGTCTTCAATCAGCATTTGATAATCGACGGGACGCCCAAGTCCTGAGCGAATGACATCACGCGCTTGCGTATAAAGTTGGCGCATTAAGGATGCACGCCATGAGTTCCAGAGTGTTGGATTAGTCGCATTAATATCAGCAACCGTTAAGGTATAGAGATAATCTAAATGCTCCATATCTCCCATTTTTTCGGCAAATTCCTTGACCACATCGGGGTCAGAAATATCTTTTTTCTGTGCTGTGACTGACATCAACAAGTGATTTTTGACTAACCATGCCACAAGGTTACATTCACGTTCAGTAAATCCGTGTTTACGGCAAAACTCAATCGCATCTACCGCACCAAGTTCACTGTGATCACCACGACGACCTTTAGCAATATCATGGAAAATCGCAGCCAAATAAATAATGTCACGACGGGCTAAACGCTGAAATACCGAACTGACCACAGGAAAATCTTTCGCGAATTCAGGTTCTTTGAAGCGGCTCAAGTTACGCACCAGCAGTAAGGTGTGGGCATCCACCGTATAAATATGGAACAGGTCATATTGCATTAAACCTGTAATTTGACCAAAAGCGGGGATGTAATTGCCCAATACACCTAAGCGTTTCATAGTCACCAAGGTATTATACAAGCGGTGCGGTGAGCGCAAAATTGCCATAAACAGCGCTTGATGCGTTGTATCATCACGGAAACTTTGATCAATACGCTTGGCTGCAAGTGTTAGCAGGCGCAGTGTTCGTGCGCGAATTCCTTCAATTTCAGGACGATTGGCCAATAAATAGAAAATTTCTAAAATTGCGCTTGGTTTTTCTGAGAAAATTTTATGGTGCTGCACGGCAAGTTTGCCATCGACCAGTTTAAAATTTTCATTAATTTCTTCAATGTTACGTTCATAATTAGGCAAACGCGGGGTAATGACCGACTCATTAAAATAGGCCAGCAACATTTCATTTAAAGTGGAAACTTGCTGTGCAGAGCGATAATAACGCTTCATAAATTGTTCAATCGGGTAATTTTGCGGTTTACCTTCCTCTCGAACATAGCCAAAAGTTGCTGCAATATCTCTTTGATAATCAAACAATAAACGGTTTTCATCACGTTTGGTCAAACGGTGGAGATGATGACGTATTTCCCATAAAAAGCTTTCAGCTTCTTCGAGTACACCTAATTCAAACTCTGAAATAAAACCTAAATGCACCAAGTCGTAAATACGATTGACCCGAAAATGGCGTTTGGCAATCCAGCCAATCTGATTGATGTCACGAATACCGCCGGGAGCATTTTTAATATCGGGTTCTAAATTACTTTCGGTGTCATTGTGCTGCGCGTAACGTTTGCTTTGTTCCTCCATTTTGGCATCAAAGAATGTTTTATCTGTCCAAGTTTGCGAAACAATACGACGCGGCCATTTGTTAAGTTGTTGATTTCCCGTAATTAAACGTGCTTCAATCAAGGCGGTTGCAACAGTCAAATCACTGGTTGCCTGAATCACACAGTCTTGAATAGTCCGTACGCTGATGGCAGGTTTGAAATTGCCAACATCCCATAAAGACGAAATAAAAGTCGAAATAAGTTGTTCTTGTTCTGCTGTGATTGCATCTTCCGACAACACCATAATATCGACATCGGAATAAGGGAGCATTTCTTTGCGTCCATAGCCACCCACCGCAAATAGGCTTAAATCGGTTTTGTCTAATTCGGCATGTTGCCATAAAAAGGTGAGCGCTTCATCAATCAGGTTAGAACGCGCCAAAATCACTTCACGAATGGATTGTCCATTTTCAAAACATTGTTGTAGCTGATTTTCGACATCGGTGCGCCATTGGTTAATGGCCTGAATGTCATGGTTGCTTTTTACATAATTCAGCAAGGGTAATGTAATGATCATGGACAATTCCGTTATGCAATGACGAGCTTAATTTTGATTTTCGTTTAAATGTACGCGAACAGTCTCCGCAGTATGCTGAGCTAGCTCACGCGCTTTCTCTGTGGTTTCTGCACGCGCAGTCGCAACACCCATACGACGACGTTCAAAACCTTGAGGCTTGCCAAATAAACGTAAATCTGTATCGGGATGTGCTAATGCAAGATTCAAGCCAGAAAATGAAAGATTTGTTGCATCAACACCTGCATAAATCACTGCACTGGCTGCAACGCTATGGCGTGTGGTATTGACAGGTAAGCCTAAAATTGCGCGGGCATGTAATTCAAATTCACTTTGGAATTGTGATGCCAATGTCACCAAACCTGTGTCGTGTGGACGTGGAGATACTTCACTGAACCAGACTTTATCGCCTTTCACAAATAGTTCTACACCAAAAATACCGCAACCACCTAATGCAGTAGTCACTTTGTGTGCAATTCGTTTGGCTTCAGTCAAGGCAGCATCACTCATAGCTTGAGGTTGCCAGCTTTCTACATAGTCGCCTGCATCTTGACGGTGACCAATTGGCTCGCAATATGAAGTTTCGATCGCACCAGTTTCTGGGTTTTTAGAACGTACGGTTAATAAGGTAATTTCAAAATCGAAGTCAATTTGTGATTCCACAATTACTGTGCCTTGATTGACGCGTCCGCCTGTTTGGGCATATTCCCAAGCGGTATCAACTTCATCAAAACAAGTGACACGTGATTGTCCTTTGCCTGAAGATGACATTACAGGTTTCACAAAGTTGGGATAACCAATGTCATCACACGCAGCACGGAAAGATTCGAGTGAATTGGCAAAGCGATAAGCTGATGTTGGTAAACCTAATTCTTCGGCAGCTAAACGACGAATACCTTCACGGTTCATCGTCAAATTTACTGCTTTGGCAGATGGAATGACCGTTGCAATATTCTGCGCTTCAATTTCCAGTAAAACGGATGTCGCAATCGCCTCAATTTCAGGCACAATTAAATTGGGTTGAATTTTTTCAATCAATTGTTTTAATTCTGTGGCATCTGCCATGTTTAAAGTATAAGCATAATGTGCGACTTGCATGGCTGGTGCATGGTCGTAGCGATCGGCAGCATGTACTTCTACGCCTAAGCGTTGCAGTGAAATTACCACCTCTTTACCGAGTTCCCCTGAACCCAATAGCAAAACTTTAAAAGCAGAAGATTGAAGGGGAGTACCAATGGTCACGCTCATGTGAATCGTCCTTGCTAAAGTGGGCTTTTAGCATAGCAGAACTGTTCTATGAGTTAAGCCCTGTTTGCAATAAACTCATAATTTTGTCATCTGCTTGTATTGCATTCAGTGCTTTAAAGTAGTTAAGAGTGAATCTTGAAATAGATCATTTGGGCGATTCAAGCTCTAAGCCATAGACACATTAGAATGAAAATGGCACATAGGTATAAATTAAACCATAGGTGATGGCTGCGGTAAGTGTGGCAGGTACGATTTTCTTAAACTTAAAATACAAACTTGTGAGTATTAAAAAGCCAATTAACATCGCAAAACTTTTATTGGGTGTTTCAAGCAAAGGTGGCAAGGTTGCAACTACGAGCATAGAGCTAATTGCGGCAATGCCAATACTGCTCAAAGCGATTTTGAGCCATAACGCACCACGTTGCCGTGAGCCTTGTTGAAACTTTTGAATCACAAAAAATGGCCCAAAACGTGAGGCGAAATTTGCGATACCGACCACAATCCCGACCAAAATAATTTCCAAACTCATGATTTTGCTCCTGTATGTTCAGGGTCGGGCTGTTTTAATACATAGTGTTTAAATAATCCCGCCAAAATACCTGAAGAAATCCCAATAAAAATTGCAGCAGATAAGTCAATAAAATAACAAGCCACGGCAGACACTAAAATGGTGATTCCCACAACAAAGGTGTGTTTCTTTTCAAAAGCGGCCAGTAAGAAGCTAAGGAATAACGCGGGTAATAAAAAGTCGAGTGCCGCTTGTAAAAACTGTGGCATTTTAGTGACTTGGTCGGCAAATAATCCACCTAACAAAGAGCCTAATGCCCAAGACAACCAACTAAATAAACTCAGTCCAAGCATCCATGATTCAGACCATTCCTGACGGCGTTGTGACAGTTTAATCATGCCTGAGGCAAAGACTTCATCAGTCAGACCCCATGACCAAATTGCAGTTTTTTTGAGATTTAAACGATCTTGAATCAGGTTTTGTAAGGCCGGGCCGTAAAGTAAATGTCGAATATCCAAAGCAATCACTGTTAAAGCAGTCATCCAAATTGAGGTTCCATTGCCCAATAATGCAACGACTAAAAATTGACTTGCTCCTGCATACATCGAGCAGGATAAAAATAAGGCTTCCCATGCGCTAAAGCCGAATTGAGTTGCAGAAACACCAAAAGCAAAAGAAACAGGCAGATAGGTGAAAATAATCGCCTGACTATCTTTTGCACCTTGCCAAAAACTTGCTGTGGGCGCAGTTTGAATATTGTGTACGGACACGACACACCTTGTGGGAGAAAGTTGAACGATGGGTCAAATGAAGATTGTGTATTATACTTGAATTCATTAGCATGATGCCGAATTGTTTGTATGGGCAAACCGATATGTTGAAATTGAAAACACCTGTAATCCTGCTTGTTTCAATGTTATGCAGTAGCCTGTTATTGCAAGCGTGTAGTAATGACAACAACCCGCAAAAAACAGTAGAAATTAAGCCTGCGCCAAAACTCACCAATGATGCGACCGTGTATGCACAAGCCGTGTGGGAGTTGATGAATGAAGTTGAGCCGTACGTGTATCGTAAACAGCGTAATTTAATTGAAGATAAAGTCCGCAAACCTGCCCGTAAATTAAGTACCGACTGGCGTATTAATGTCAAAATGACCGACTCTGTAACTGAAGGGAAATATGCGCTGTGTCGTAAAGCCCTGACTAGCTTGGAAATTTGGGCGCGTGCGACGATTGACAGTTCAAGTAGCCTAGCGCAAAAACAAGCTGATTATGAGCGTGATAAAAAACAATGTGCTGATGCTTTGGCGCACCCTGAATTGGGCAATACCGACCCGAAACAAAAGGGTAATGTGGTACAGTCTTAGTTGAGGTTGCTTTGCATTGATGTGATGCAGAATCTTCCATAAAAAACCTCGATGCTTACATCGAGGTTTTTTTGTTGAATCAATGCTTTGCTGCAAGGATTGTTCTAAAATTAAGCATTAAAACAAGTTAGACATTAAAGCGGAAGTGTAAAACGTCACCGTCTTGAACGATATAAGTTTTACCTTCCAAGCGCCATTTACCTGCTTCTTTTGCGCCTGCTTCGCCGTTGTATTGTACGAAATCATCATAAGCAATACATTCTGCGCGGATAAAGCCTTTTTCAAAGTCAGTGTGAATTACACCTGCCGCTTGTGGTGCAGTTGCACCTACTTTCACTGTCCACGCGCGGACTTCTTGTACGCCTGCAGTAAAGTAAGTTTGCAGACCTAACAGCGCATAACCTGCACGAATCACCACGTTCAGACCTGGTTCTTCCATACCAAGAGCTTCTAAGAACTCTGCACGGTCTTCATCTTCAAGCAATGAAATTTCGGCTTCAATTTGGTTGCATAAAGGAACCACAATCGCATTTTCTTCTGCAGCAAGTTGTTTAACTGCATCTAAGTGCGGGTTGTTTTCAAAGCCATCTTCTGCCACGTTGGCAATATACATGGTTGGTTTTAAGGTTAATAAACCAAAACCACGAACCAATTTGCGTTCATCATCATCTAAATTGGCTGCGCGCGCAGGCTTGCCATCATCTAGTAAAGGTTGAATTTTTTCTAAAACGGCTTTGGTCGCTACAGCTTCTTTATCGCCACCTTTGACAGATTTTGCTAAGCGTGTAATGGCTTTGCTTACCGTTTCTAAATCGGCCAAAGCAAGTTCGGTATTAATGGTTGCAATGTCATCTAATGGGTCAATTTTACCATTTACGTGAATGACGTTTTCATCTTCAAAGCAACGAACCACATGCGCAATTGCATCGGTTTCACGAATGTTGGCAAGGAATTGGTTACCTAAACCTTCACCTTTAGATGCACCTGCAACCAAACCTGCAATATCCACAAATTCCATCGTGGTGGGTAATACACGTTGCGGATTTACGATTTCCGCCAATTTGTCCAAACGTGAATCTGGCACAGGTACAATGCCTGTATTTGGCTCAATGGTACAAAATGGGAAGTTTTCCGCTGCAATTGCAGCTTTGGTTAAAGCATTAAAAAGCGTAGATTTACCAACGTTTGGCAGGCCCACAATACCACAATTAAAACCCATGAATAACTCACAACGTGTTATTTAAAAATTAGGCACGATTTTACATGAAAGGGCAGATAAAGTCAGGTCATCGAACATATGTTTCTCCAATCCAACGTGCTTGGCGTTGTTTGTTGAATTTCTAGCAGGAATTGATTTTGTAGTGTTGACTGTCTCGCCTGTATTTTGAATAAAAAGTACATTGTAATTATAAGAAGCTATGACTAAAGTATGACAAGCACAGTATTGATACTGCTTTGGATATCAAAATTTAAATATGGAGATTTTATGCGCATCTTATACCAGTTTCCTTTGTCTCATTTTTGTGAGAAAGCTCGCTGGTTATTGGATCATAAAGAGTTATATTATGAAGCGCAAAACTTAATTCCAGGTGTGCATCGCGCTTTTTCCCAATTAAAAACAGGGCAAAATAAATTACCTATTTTACGTGATCAAGAGCGCTGGATAGCAGACTCGACTCAAATTGCTTTATATCTGGATGATGTTTATCCTGAACATGCCTTGTTACGCAGTGATGCTGAGCAATATCAACATGCCTTAGCCATAAATATTTTGGCTGATGAACTGGGGCAGCATGTGCGTCGTTGGGGTTTGGCGCATGCACTATCTGAAAGTGAAGAACCTCTGGAAATTTTAATTGGTGAAAAAGGCTATTTGCGTCAATTTTCTAAATATTCCAAGCCAATTATTAAAGCTTTGGTATCTAAGGGTTATCAGCTTGATCAAGATAAGGTCGCAGAATCTAAACAGCGGATGGATGAATTAATTGTCACTTTAAATCAACATTTGATTGATAATTATGGACGCTATTTTGTAGGTGAGCGTTTAGGTTTAGCCGATATTTCAGTGTGTTCGATGCTTGCACCTATTTTAGAAATTTCAGGTACGCCGTGGGAAAAAGAACACGATGAAGTCATTTCTGTAGAATTTAAAAATTATAAAAAGTATTTGCTGGATTTGCCTTTAGGACAATATGTTTCTCGTATTTATCAAACTGAGCGTAATGCACGTGTAGATTGGCGCGGTATTTGAATGTTATTGCCTTAAATAAACCTACGCGCAATTTGCGCGTATTTTTTTTGGATACTGATGGCTAAAACCCTAGAGCCAAGAATTAGAACAAAGAATTTTAGTGATTCTAATTAAAATTCTTTACTGAGTTTGCCAGCGCATTGTGCTTATTGTTGAGCACATCTGTTTTTAATACATTTCTTAAACTTGCAAAAAGAGACGGCTAGGATTGTGACAATTTATGAACGAAGCCGTTATTGATTGGATTGTTGAGAATGTGAATCTTTCAAAACAATAGGTTCAATGAAATCCCCTTTGTCAATGTAGTTGCTCTAGCGATCAGCGGTTATTTCTAAAACATAAAGATTTTGCTTTACTCATGGAAAGAATTTTCATTAAAAATGCTTAGTCTGCAAAACAATTCAAGTATAATAGCGGTATATGTTTAATTTTTATCTGATTAAATTGAGTGCTTAAAATGGAATTGGATCGTTACGATAAGCATATTTTAGAAATTTTAAGCTATGAAGATGTCAATTTGAATGAGCTTTCCGAGCGGGTTAATTTGTCGGTAAGTTCAGTGCATCGACGTATTAAAAGTCTGATCGATCATAAAATTATTTCAGGTTTAAAGCGTGAAATTAATTATCAAAAACTGGGCTTTAGTTTGCATGTGTTGTTGCAGGTGTCTTTGAGCAAACACGATACCGATATTTTTGCCAAATTTTTGGATGAATTGGAAAGCATTCCTGAAGTGATACGTGCATTTTTGGTGACAGGACAGACTGCAGATTTTATTGTAGAGGTTGTGGCACGAGATATGGAAAATTACAGCGAAATTTTATTAAAACGGATTGGTAAAATTGAGCATGTGGCAGGTTTGCATTCTAGCTTTGTGATTAAAGAATATGATGTTTTAAACTGTCATGGTTTATTAAATAAAGTTTAATTTATTAGAATCTTAGAATTATTTTGACTGGATCTAAAAAAAAACGCACGAGAACGTGCGTTTTTAGGAATTGCAGTTAGACCGATTATGCGTCTAATTGTGCTAAAACTTCATCAGAGAATTCAACGTTGGTATATACGTTTTGAACATCATCTAAATCTTCAAGCATATCAATCATTTTCATAATTTTTTTCGCTTGATCGATGTCTGTAATTTCTGCTTTGGTCGATGGACTCATAACCACTTCAGCATTGTCAGATTTCAAACCTGCTGCTGTTAGCGCATCTTGAACTATACCAAAAGCTTCTGGCGTAGTAATAACCAAAATGCCATCTTCAGACACTTCAATATCTTCTGCGCCAGCTTCTAAAGCAACCTCCATCACTTGATCTTCTAAAGAGGAATCTTCAAATGAAATTTCACCACGTTTTGTGAATAGAAACGCTACAGAACCATTGGTGCCTAAGTTACCGTCAGTCTTAGAGAAACAGTGACGTACATCTGGCACGGTACGGTTTAAGTTGTCTGTCATGGTTTCTACAATAACAGCAACACCACCAACACCATAACCTTCATAGGTTACTTCTTTAAGATCGTCGTTATCTTCACCACCTGCACCACGCTGGATGGCACGGTTAATGACGTCACGTGTCATGTTAACTGAAAGTGCTTTTTCCACAACAGCACGTAAACGAGGGTTACTTGCCGCATCTGGACCGCCGAGCTTTGCAGCAGTTGTTAATTCACGAATAAATTTGGTAAACAACTTACCACGACTAGCATCTTGTTTGGCTTTACGATGCTTAATGTTGGCCCACTTGGAATGACCCGCCATGCGAACTTTGCTCCTTACAGATTGGCAGTATGCCTATCAAAATTGCGCCCATTCTAACATAAGCCCTTTTTTTAGATAAAGGGCAGAGTTTTAGGTTTTTAACCATCGCTTGGCGATGTTTTTGGCTCAGGGATAATAATGTCTAAGCCTACGTGCTCTTTATATAATTGTTGGATAAGTGCCATATCGTGATCTAAATCTGTCGGATAAATTTTTCCTAAAATTCCGCCTAGTTTAGTTTGTGAGTTGGCATATATTAAAACGATAGCACATTGGCTGCTTTGGCAATATGCCAAAAACTTGTACGAATTGGCTTGCGGGCTTCACCAGTTTTTGCAGGAGTTGCTTCGGTTGCAATGACCAAATTGAAATGTTCATTATGATCAAAAAGTTCAACCATTTGCGAAACTATATCTTTGCTAGATTTACGGTCGACTGGAATGCCGCCGATTTTTTCCAAAATAGATTTAAGCGGCCCTTTAAAAAGCTCTTTTTTAATTAATCGGAATCCTGCTTAAGCCGATGATTCCATAATTTTAATTATTGGCTTATTCCGATGGGTTAATTGATATGCACATAACGAAGCATATATTCCACTAAGAAATCCATGAATACTACGTGCTTTACTCGTTACTAAATTGTATTGATCTTTCAATAAGCTAAATAATGTTTCTATCTTATTGCGTTGCCGTAGGTGATATTAATCTGGTCAATGTTTGAGTTGTTTTTGGAAGTGAGTAAAGAGAAGCGTTTAAAATTTCATCGGGCAAATTTTCGGAAAGTGAAGGTGTATTTTTTTATTTCAATAATAATCAAATTTGTCTGATGATTATCTATACCGCAATTTCTGAAAATAGCTTGTTTTTTTAACAAAACTTCGCTAGTATTCTTTGCGCTTGAACTTGTTGAATTATAACAAATTCAATTTTAGGGCCTATAGCTCAGTCGGTTAGAGCAGCGGACTCATAATCCGTTGGTCGACAGTTCAAGTCTGTCTGGGCCCACCAAATTTTTGTAATGATATGCATAACTTTGCATTCTATTGATATTTAAAGCTATGAATTTTAAGGATTCATGGGTTTTTTATTTCAATTCTTTGCACAGTTATATACTGTTAAGCACAGCTATGATCAGCCCCATTGTGTATCCGATCTTGTATCCGCTAATCTTTCTGCATTATTCGGATACAAGGAATTTTATTGTGAAAAGATCTGTTCTAGATGGTGTTAAACGTAAGCGTCCGCTGAATCCCATACCTTTTTTTAATTCGATTTAGGTTTCCAGCAGTGCGGCAGCAATTCTTCAATTTGGGTCACTTTGTGTGTCGGCAGCCTTTGCAGCACATCACTTAAATAAGCATATGGATCCAGCCCATTCAGCTTTGCTGACTGGATTAAAGTCATGATATTGGCCGCTCGCTGACCACTGCGCAGCGAACCTGCAAACAGCCAGTTCTTGCGCCCCAACGCCCAGGGACTCATCTGATTCTCGACCCAATTGTTGCAAATTGGTAGATTGACATCATCTAGATAGCGGCTTAAAGCTGGCCAACGCTTCAGAGTGTAATTGTATGGATCAATCAAATGATGACTTTAATTTGACGTTTATGCTGATACATTTTTTCATCTGCTTCAATTACTGCCATTCGTAAATTTTTACTCGGTTCACGTGCCGCAACACCAACTGCAGCATTAATTCCAGCATTTTGTAAGGATTTTAAAAGCCGATTCACCAATTTCTGAGTATTTTCTAAATTCGTTTCAATATTTAGAATGCCAAACTCATCTCCTCCTAAACGCGCGACTAAATCATTGGAGCGTACATTTTTCTTTAAGATTTGGGCCGTTTTTTGAATCATTTGGTCTCCAGCCGAATGACCAAATTTATCGTTTATAGCTTTTAAGTCATTTAAATCTATAATAATCACTGTGGTTGGATGTCCGTAGGTTTTACATCGATCTTCCTCTAAATCCAAAAATGTATCCCAAGCACGACGATTAAAAACACCCGTTAAATGATCGGTTAATGAATCCATTTCAAGCTTTTCACTAACTCTTTTTTGTTCATTAATTTTAAGTTCATTTTGTAAAATTCGACTAAGTAATAAGCTGAATAGCTCTAATAGATCACTATATTGTTCTATACTTTGAGGCTGTACTGATGGATCAATAGCACATAATGTGCCGAAAATAGAACCATCTTCATTGAATAAAGGTTGCCCAATATAGGCGTTTATATCGACCAGTTTGTTGATGCCTGCTTCTACATACAGTGGAATCTTTTTCGAATCAGGTGCTATGCGTGGCCCTTTATCTAGTACCATCTTAGAGCAGTATGAGTCAGCCCAATTGAAGACCTGTCCTGCCTGTACTCCATATCCATGATCTTTAGCTTGCAAAACTATCCAATCATTACTTTCAGTACGAGTAATCATCCATAAAGTAAAGCCTAAGTGATTATGTAAATACTCTAAAATTTTTTCACCAGCATCTTTAAAATCTTTAAAGTTTTCATAAGAAGGGATCATAATTACTCGCTATTTTGATTAGGATTCAACCTAAAAAGTGGCAAAATGCCATTAAATAGGACCGATAGAAACTTTAATTCTCATCGTGTGAACCATACCGGGTTTGTCAGAGACGTTTTTATTTAAGGTAGGCCATTTAGAGGGGAACTCATCCTTTCAGGTATTTATGAAATAAAGCCTGTCTAAAATAACTTTTAAATCTTCTATAGAAACGGGCTTAGCAAAATAATAGCCTTGCAAGTAATTGCATTGGCTCTCTGTTAAAAACTTAGCTTGTTCTTCTGTTTCAACACCTTCAGCCACGACTTCTAAGTTTAATGTTTTTGCCATTTGAGTAATTGCTATAACAATTGCCGCATCATTTTTATGTTCTGGCAAATGTTGAATAAAACTACGATCTAACTTAATTTGATCAATAGGCAGTTGACGGAGGTAACTCAGGCTGGAATAGCCCGTACCAAAATCATCGATTGCTACTTTGATTCCAAGTGCTCGTATAGCTTTTAAAATTTCAACCGATCTTTCAATACCCATCAGTAACATCCCTTCTGTTACTTCTATCTTCAATAACTTAGCATCAAAGTTATTTGTTAGTAGGGTATTCCTTAACTCAGCCAAAAAATTAGTACGTTTAAATTGTATAGGAGATATATTTACAGCCACGCTAAGTTGATCTGGTCTATTCTTATTAAGCTCAGTAATATCTTTGCATGCCTGATTTAATACCCAATTTCCTATTGCTGAAATTTGTCCAGTACGTTCGGCTAAAGGTATGAAAGACAATGGAGAAATTAAACCACGCTCAGGATGGAACCATCGAATAAGTGCTTCAACGCCTACAATTTTATTAGTTAAACTATCAACGATAGGTTGATAAAATAATTTAAATTGCTCATCTTCCAAGGCCATAATGAGTTCATGGCGTAACTGGATGTCATTCACTTTGTGAACCGTATTTCTTTCACTTGTATACCAGTGCCAAGTGCTACGTCCTTCATTTTTGGCTTCATACATTGCATGAATTGCATGATGCAATAACTCTCTAAAATTTTCGACTTCCTCTGTATCAGTCGCAATACCAATACTTGCGCTCAGACGAATATGCTGCCCTTTTATATTAAAAGGTAAAGCTAAAATTTTTAAGATGCCTTCTACTGTTTGAGTTACTTTTTCCTGAGTATATTCTTTGTTTAATAATAGAGCAAAGCCATCAGCGGCAAAACGTGATAAAACATCATCTTCTTGTAAAATAGTCCGTAGACGCTGACTGACCAGCTTAATTAATTGATCCCCTTCAGCATATCCGAGATCTTTACTTATAGTACGGAAGTCATCTAAATCAATATATAAAACCGCTAATGTATTGTTCATTCCACCCTTTTTGTAAAAGGCAAGGTCCAATAACTCTTCAAAAACTTGACGGTTAACTAATTCAGTTAGACTGTCATGAGTACGCTGATAATTTATATATTCTTCATCTATACGTTTCTGGGTTACATCTTGCTGGGTTCCAATAAAATGAGTACATTCATTATTTTGATTCCATACTGGGCTAAGAGTAAGTTGATTCCAGAACCAGGTGCCATCTTTCCTATAGTTTTTTAAGGTAATTTGAACTTCTCGCTTATCTTTAAGCGCTTGGTGAATTTCCTGAACTGCATTAATATCTGTATCTTCTCCTTGTAGAAAGCGACAATTACGACCTAGAATTTCTTTCTCGGAATATCCGGTTAATTTTAGAAAAGCAGGATTAATGTATACAATTTGATGATTTGAAGTAGCATCAGTAATTACAATACCATTAGGACTTGCATCTAATCCCCGTTTTAATAATTGTAAATGCTCTTCTGTTTTATATCGGTCTGTAATATTTTTTACGATTGCAAATACACCTACAATTTTTCTATTTTGAAATAATGGTAAAAAGGTGAGATCTGCCCAATATTTTTCCTCTCTAACGTCATAAACCTGTATTTCTAGACGTTGAATATGACCTTCTGTAGCTTTTTTAAAAGCTTCTTCTGTTATTTTTTGATATTGAAGATGAATAAAATTTAAATAGTGTAGTCCTACAATCTGCTCTATCTCAAATCCATTAATCTTTTTTGATGTTATATTTAATTGGTTAATATTTCCATGTAAATCCAATTCATATACCGTATCAGGATGATGATCAAAAAAAGAATGATATTTATCATTCATAGCATTTTTATGCTGACGCTCATAATATAGATCGATCCCTAAAGCAGTCAGGTATGCCGCATGATTAAGCATTTTAATCTCATCATCTGTTGGGCTCTTCGGTTTTCGATAATAAGTTGCAAAAGTTCCATATAAAGTACCTTCAGCACTAATTATAGGAACAGACCAACAAGCAGAAATATTTTCTTCAATAAGAAATTTTTGATAGCTTATCCAGTTAGGATGAGTAAAAATATCTTCACAAATAACGATTTTACGATAATAGGCTGCTGCTCCACATGCACCAACATATGGCCCAATCTTTAAATTTGTTAATGCATTACGATATGCTGGAGTAAAATATTGTCCTCCACTGATTAAATTTAAATGTTTTTCTTTCTCTGAGAAAAACATAATAGTTACCATTGATCCAGGAATTAAGCCTTCCAACCACTTTGAAACTGTATGCAAAACAACTTTTAAATCAGTTTGTTTACCTAAAAAATCAAGAATAAATAAAGTATCAGGATTATTAGATTCTCTAGACATTACACACCATTCAATAGACGCAAACTCAAATCATAAGTGCGACACATTTGTAGTTAGTTGAATAAGTTAGGTGTATTCGTAGAACCATTAGACTTTTTCAACTCACAATTGGAAAGCGCACAATGAAGAAATGGCTTTGTTGCACAAAGATTTCATAACTATATGATTTTAAAAGTTTGATTGTTTTTTGATCCAAAATTAAATCTATTTAAATCAGATGCTTACATATTTATGCAACAAAGCCTATAAAATTAGACAATTAATTGTACCTTTATTTAAAATATTGTTCCAAACAAAATATGACTTTCTTAAAAGTTCTTAGCTGTTTTTAAGTATAAAAAACCCGACCAGGGGAGATCGGGCTAAAAAGAAACTACAGCACTAATTTCTGCAAGGAATATAACATAAATCACAAAAAAATAAAGATATGAGCGTTACTACACAGGTCGGGCTAGTTGTCCTTCGGATCAAACCAATTTCGTTACACTCATTGTTTTAAGCATAGCAAATTCAGGCAATTACACAATTTAATTTACAGTCTCCATTACTTAGTTGCGAACCACATTTAAGAAATATAAATGCCGCTCATATTGTTCCAAAATGTCTTGAAGTAAGTCTTCTTGTGTCCATTCCATCACATTGTAGTTTTTACCACCTTCCCGTAAAAACACTTCAGCAATATAAGACTGCTGAGTATCTTCATTTTGATCTTGAAGCATAAAGCTTGGAGCGAGAGTTTTACTTACAACTACTTGGTAAATAAAATTAATTTCATCATGATGATTGACTTTGAATAGTAAGCCTTGATCACTTTCGATAATAGATACATCCAGTTGGCGACGTTGAAATTCACGCTTTAAATTCTGAAATGCTTGACGTACATCCTGTTTAATATAGGCTTTGACTTCGGATTCACTGTGAGGCGAATGCATAATTAAACTTAAACGCTGTTGCCAACTTCTTGGATTATGTATAGCGCGTGGTGTGATTCGAGCACTTTGTAAAGCTTGCATCTTAGTCACATCTAAACGTAAGGCTTTGATGAGTCCGATGCACAATAGCAACATAATAAAAGTGAACGGTAGGGCACTCATAATAACTGCAGACTGCAAAGCTTCTAAGCCACCTGCAATCAATAAAATAATAGAGAGCACAGCAATAGTTGCTGTCCAAAACAGTCGTTGCCACGCAGGAGAATGTTCTGTTTTTGCTGTTAAATAATCGGTGATTAAAGACCCAGAATCTGCAGAAGTCACAAAGAATAGAAAAACTAAAACCGTTGCAAGTAAGCTAGAAGCACCAGAAAATGGCAAGTGCTTTAAAAACTCAAATAAGGCAACAGAAGAGTCTTTTTCTACAGCAGCCACTAAACCTCCCTGATTTTCAAAAAGAATACTAAATAGCGCGGCATTACCCATAAAACCCATCCATACCAAAGTGAAACCTGTGGGAATGAGTAATACCCCTACAATAAATTCACGGATGGTGCGTCCACGGGAGACACGAGCGATAAACATACCAACGAATGGCGACCATGAAATCCACCAAGCCCAATACATGATGGTCCAACCACCAATCCAGCCTGTAGGCTGATAGGCATACAGATTAAAGGTCATTGCAAATAAATTGGAAACGTATTGACCAATGTTCTGAATGGTGGTTTGTAAAATATAAATACTCGAACTGGCGAAAAATACAAATGCGAGCAGTATTACGGCCAAAATGATATTTAGTTCAGAAAGTCGTTTAATGCCCTTATCAAGACCAAGAAAAACTGAAAATGATGCGAGTGCACTGACTAAGATAATTAAGATAATTTGGGTTTGAATACTATTTTCAAAATCAAATAAATAATTTAGCCCAGAGCTAATTTGAGTTACACCAAAACCTAAAGTGGTTGCGATACCGAATATTGTGCCTATAGTTGCAAAAGTATCAATTCCATCGCCAATCGGGCCATAAATTCGCTTGCCAATAATTGGATATAAGCCTGAACGCACCTTTAAAGGTAAGTTATGTCTAAAAGAGAAATAAGCAAGACTTAATCCCACTAAAGCGTAAATAGCCCAGGCATGCAATCCCCAGTGAAAAAAAGTAATACGCATGGACTGTTGGGCAGATTGGATGGTTTCGGGTGTTCCAGTCGGTGGGCTAACATAGTGCATAACGGGTTCGGCCACACCAAAGAACATTAAGCCAATACCCATTCCTGCGGTAAATAACATGGCAAACCAAGAACTATTTTTATATTCAGGTTCGCTATGATCTGGACCTAATTTAATACGCCCCATTTTAGACAAGGCGATACAGGTAAGCGCGATCAGAAAAATGGCGACAGCAAGTACATAAAACCAACTAAAAGAGGCTGTGATCCATTGGTTTAACTGATTGGTGAGCAAGTTAAAAGCATCTGGTGTAAATATCACTAATGCTAAAAAAACAGAAATAATAATCACGGTGCTAAAAAATACATTTGGATTGACGTTATCAAACCAAGATGCTTTTTTGGAAGGCATAATTCCCCCGTATTTTGTCGTAGTTTGGTGCGTGTAGATAAAAGCAAAAATTTCAATTGAGTGAAAAGATAGGAAATCAATCTCTTGATGAGTGTGCTTGGTACAGAATTATCGGCAGAACAACTGATTTGTAATTATATCATTGGATTTACCTTTTAGTAAAACCTAGGGTGTAAAAATGCATTTCAGTATTTTATATACGGTAAATTTTTAGTTAGGAAAAGTGTGGCTAGTAAATCGATAGCTATTCATAGCTTATAAGGCTAATACTTCTCCTGCATAATCTGAAAGATCAACTAGCCCCACAGAGGCTTTGTTGTATAAATATGTAAGCATCTGATTTAAATAAATTTAATTTTGGATCAAAAAATAATCAAATTTTTAAAATCATATAGTTATAAAATCTTTGTGCAACAAAGCCTTTAAATTTTAACAACTTAGGAAAGCTCTATCTTTAAAATCTTTATGCAACAAAGCCAAAGTAAACTAGAAAAAATCACAAAAAATTCATGATTGTACTGTTATTCTTTTAGTCAAATTAAAGTCGTTAAAGCTTATTGACGCTTCATAATGATTAAAAACGAGAATAGTATGAATCAATTTTCTGTGGAAGACGTATCCAGAATTATAGAAATGGCTTGGGAAGATAGAACTCCTTTTGAAGCTATTTTATGTGAGTATGGTTTAAATGAAGCGGCGGTGATCCGCTTGATGCGGCAAAATATGAAAGCATCGAGTTTTAAAATGTGGCGTGAACGCGTCACCGGCCGAAAAACCAAACATCTGCAACTGCGTTCACCCGACGTGATACGGGCCTATTGTTCACGGCAATACAAGCGTTTCTAAGCGTTTGATTTTGACCGCTGTCTGGATTCACGTTTACATCGTTCAGAACAGTATCTGACTTCCTCCCAGCAGCGTTGCCATTTTTTGCGCCAAGTAAAAGGACGCAAACAGTGCATACAGATTTTTTCAGGAAGATGCTGTTTTTTCATGGTTTATAACTCATCAATCCGGCTAAGAAGTTGCTGGGCATGGCTGATAATCTGCGGCCGATCTTTAAGCTTGTCCAGCTGTCGATAGATCATGCCCATACGTGGATGAGTACGGAATGTCTCCTCATTCCTGATCATGAAATACCAGTACAGGCTATTGAACGGACAGCTATCTGGTTCGGTGCGAGTTTTGACATTGTAGCTACAGTGCTTACAGTAATCGGACATCTTATGGATGTAATTGCCCGAGGCCGCATAGGGTTTGCTGGCCATCAAGCCGCTATCGGCATGCATTACCATGCCCAAGGTGTTCGGTAGTTCTACCCATTCATAGGCATCGGCATAGACTGCCAGATACCACTCGCTGATCTGCTGCGGGTCTACACCAGTTAATAAGGCAAAATTTCCAGTCACCATCAAACGCTGGATATGATGTGCATAGGCATGCAGAAAAGTATTACGGAAACACTCAGCCATACAGTTCATCCGAGTACGTCCAGTCCAGTAAAATTGTGGCAATGGTGCTGAGTGCTGCAGTGCATTGCGATTGGCATATTCTGGCATGTACAGCCAGTAAATTCCGCGAACATATTCGCGCCAGCCTAAAATCTGTCGGATAAAACCTTCCACTGCATTCAGTGGTGCATGACCGGCATGGTAGGCAGCTTCTGCCGCATCACAGACTTCTTTGGGCAGTAACAGACCACAATTTAGATAAGGCGAGAGCAGGCTGTGAAACAGCATGTCTGCACCCTGAACCATGGCATCCTGATAATCTCCAAAATGCGGCAAACTGTGGGTAATGAAATGCTCCAGTGCAAGCAGAGCATTGCTACGTGTGGTGGCCCAGCGGAAGTTGTCAAGGCTGCCAGAGTGACGGGAAAACTCGCGCTCAACCAGCTTAAGTACATCCAGATCAATCTGATCTCGTTCAAAATGAAGTGCAGGAGGTAATGGTGGACTGCCTGACCAAGCCTTACGATTGGCGCTGTCATAATTCCACTGTTCTCCAAACGGTTGTTGTCCCTGCATCAAGTAGCCAGTCTGTTTACGCATTTCCCGGTAAAAATATTCCATGCGTAGCGTCTGGTAGTGATTGGCCCAATGCTGGAACTGCTCTGGACTACAGAAAAAACGTTCATCATTCAGGCACTGCACTGGCAGTTGCAGATGCTTGCTCCAATGCTGTTCAATCTGCTGCTGTAAACGATATTCTCCGCAGTGCGTAATGACTATTTCTGTGACTGGTAAGAGTTGCTGCTGTGACTCTATGAAATCCAGCAGTCTACGAATCGGACTATCAGATTGAAAAGCATGGTAACGTAAACGCCAGCCTTCTGCTTTGAGTTCTTTGGCAAAATGACGCATGGCGCTAAAAATCAGGGCAATTTTCTGCGGATGATGGGCGACATACGTGGCTTCCTCAACATCTTCGGCCATTAGGATCACATCCCGGGTACGGTCCAGCGCTTTGAGCGTAGCAAGCTGATGATGAAGCTGGTCACCCAGAATTAAACCGAAACGCATAGCCACTCTAGACCTGATCAAAGATAGCGCAGTGTAAATCTAGGCAGTTCAATTTTTTGTGAAAATAAAAATCAACCCACATGTTGAGCCAATTCAACTCGACCAGATGATCCTCTGACATCGCATAGGAATCATAATTGCTGCAATAAAAGACTGTTCATCTCTACAATGCTAAAGCCAGTTGATGAAACTTACTTTGCATGATTTCTGAGTTCATAATTGGTGTGAAAATTATGTGATTTTAATCAAAAAGATACAAATTATTATGCTTGTAATTTAGGTGGCGTGCACCTAGTATCTGGCTAGAAGTTACTCCATGTAAGCTTCCTTAGTTTTGTCCCATACATCCCCAGTATGGGATTTTTTTTAATCAGGGAATTCTCACGAGCATGCATTCAAAAGCGTATATTTTTAGACAGCAGCAATTATTGGTGGATGAGCATTTTCAGTTGCCGCAGGTAGCCAAACTGCAGCACGACTTGAACTTGACGGAAAATGGCGAGATCATTGCTCGTGACCTGAAAGAAGACGAACCGGTGCCTGAAGGTTATCAGCTGGTTCCGATCCGACAACTAGTGCAAGTCTGGAACAGACCACAATTTGAAGAGGCCAGCCGTGCGGTACAGTTACTGGAATGGCGCCGTAACCACCGCTTTTGCAGTAAATGCGGCCATGCCACCCAGCAACACGCCAGCCAGTATGCCATGGTCTGTCCATCCTGTGGCTATAACCAGTATCCACGGGTGAATCCCTGTGTGATTACCATCATTACCCGGGGCGAAGATGAAATTCTGCTGGCAAAAAATGCCCGCAATAAAACCCAAATGTACAGTCTGATTGCCGGCTTTGTTGAAGTCGGAGAAACCCTGGAAGAGGCAGTCCGCCGTGAAACCCTAGAAGAAGTTGGGCTGCAGATCAAAAACATTCAATATCTGGCCAGCCAGCCGTGGCCGTTTCCCAGCAATCTGATGATGGCCTTCAAGGCGGAATATCATACAGGGGACATTCAAATTCAGGAAAATGAACTGAGCGATGCGCAGTTTTTCAAATTTGATCAGTTACCCGAAATTCCGTTTAAGGGCAGTATTGCCTATGCCATGATTCAACATGTGATGCATGGAACGCCTGTAGCAGATGACAGTAAAGAATGGCTTTGAAATTTTGAACAAATAATATAGTGCGCATTCTCGTTCTTTTAAGGGCGAGTTAAGCCACTAGAAATTTAAAATTATTATATGAGTTATAAATAATATAAAGCGATAATATATAAATATTTTTATATTATCATCTTTGTTTTAGCTGTGAGTAGTTCATCGACTTAAATAATTTTGAAAATTTTTCCGCTTGAAGTACTTTGGAAAAACATTTCAAAACTGGGTCGAATATCTTCACCATCCACGGTAATATATTTGACATGGGAGCAAGACTGGCTAGCACTAAAATGGCGCTCAACCGTGGCCTGAATAGAATATTTGATACCAAATTGGTCTTTTACATTTAGATTTTGTTTAAACATTAGTTCACCTTTAACAAGATTATGGCAGAGCGGCTATTCAATTAATTAAGCAATATATTATTTTTTTAAACAACTTTTTGATTTAGCTTAAATAATTGATTTAAAGACGTATAAAATGTACGACCATCTAAATTTAAATCTACCTCAATTCCAGATTCCAGCAGAACTCTTTTACCCACTTCAATTTCTTTAAAACCTTGACGTGTATTCTGCATTTTATTTAAGGGAATTAAAGAAACGATAATTTCAGTACCATTTTTAGATTTTGCAATTAATTCATTAACTTTTAACAATTTATATCCTGTTTTTATGATTTTTTCCAATATGGAACAACAACTTTTCTTTAAAATTAAAAAAGCACTGAGTAGTGCTTTTTCAACTCGTATTAGTGCTTATATAGCAACAATATTGACCGCATTCGGTCCTTTTTGACCTTGAGCAATACTAAATTCAACCTGTTGGCCTTCGAATAAGGTTTTAAAACCTGAGTTAGCAATTTCACTGAAGTGCGCAAAAACATCTGGACCTGATTCTGGTTGAATAAAACCAAAACCTTTAGTTTCATTGAACCACTTAACGGTACCTTTAACAACATTTGAGTTTGACATAATAAATCCTACTGATTTTTTAATAATTTTTAGTCATTTTATTGACTGCATATAACT
Organism: Acinetobacter sp. KAM396; assembly: GCF_021602765.1. Taxonomy (NCBI): domain Bacteria; kingdom Pseudomonadati; phylum Pseudomonadota; class Gammaproteobacteria; order Moraxellales; family Moraxellaceae; genus Acinetobacter; species Acinetobacter sp. KAM396. The sequence goes on along the minus strand of NZ_BPPH01000004.1, from coordinate 83,093 downwards.
TTGAAAATAATAAAGAATGAAACTTAAAATCTGAAAAAAACGAAGAATTATGAATAAAACGACGATACTTAAGAGAGATTTAATGAAACAAGACTTTTTTCTAGTTGAGTTAACTATACCTTAAAAATAAAATTAATCAAGTTTTTTTATATGTATATTTAATTGCCTTATAAAAGATGATTGGTTCAGGAATTAATATGTTGATCTAGTTGACTTTTTTAAAATAATACTATCGACAATATTGCTACATTGAATCTAAAAAACCAATTTACCGCTTTAGAAGGGGATCCAAGAAGAAATGATTTTCCCCATTTTCTAAGGCAGTAAGATTGAAATTTCTCCTACCTTCATTCTGCATTTAATCTTCACACTTTGTTCACATCGACTTGGGTTATCTTAAGTCTCAAATACAACAAGGCTAAAAATGAAGATGCTATACAAGTCGGTTTTTGCAGTTACAGCGCTGGCCATCATCAGCTTAAGCTTTACTGCTAGAGCTGAAGCGGTTGCCCCTCGGGCAGTCGATCAGGTGGATATCCGGCAGTATGCGGGTAAATGGCATGAAATTGCGCATTTACCGATGTATTTTCAGCGTAAATGTGTTTCGGATATCTCGGCACAATACACTGTCAATGCCGATCAGACCATAGGCGTCTTAAATAGCTGCCGGACTGAAAATGGTGAAATGATCAGTTCTGAAGGGGTGGCCTATCCGCAAAATCAGGGCAACAGCAAACTGAAAGTCAGCTTTTTGCCGCCAGGTTTAAGATGGATTCCGTTTACCAAAGGGCATTACTGGGTATTACGCGTGGATCCTGAATATAAAGTGGCGCTGGTCGGTGGACCGAGTACCAAATACCTGTGGATTTTATCGCGCGAACCGCAACTGGATGAAGCCACCTATCAGTCCTATCTGGATACAGCAAAATATTATGGTTATGACATCACAAAGCTGATCAAATTGTCGCATTAATCTGTTACCCTTTTGCCGAACTGCTTAGTCTCTCTACAGTTCGGCTTTTTTTATTTCACTTCACATAAAATTCATATCTGACTGATTAGACTCATCAAATAGAATAAAGACAACCGCTTAAAAGTAGGATGAGTCCATGTTGAAAAGCCTGATGCGATGGATAGACAGCTGGTCCATACACACATCGCCTGAAACGCTGACCGCTGAAAACAGCCGGATTCAGTGGCTCCGGATTTTGCCCTTTATTCTGTTGCATCTGGCCTGTCTCGCAGTGTTCTGGGTGGGGGTGTCATGGTTTGCGCTGGGCTTTATGCTGCTGTTCTACCTGATCCGCATGTTTTCCATCACCGCTTTTTTTCATCGTTATCTGTCACATAAAACTTTTCAGACTTCGCGTCCGGTACAGTTCCTGTTTGTGTTAATTGGAACTATGAGTGCACAGCGTGGTCCGCTATGGTGGGCGGCCCATCACCGTTATCACCATCGCTATACCGATACCTTGCAAGACCCGCATTCCTCCACGCATGGTTTTTGGTACAGCCACGTTGGCTGGTTTTTAAATGAATATAACTTTGCCACGCGAAAAGAAGTCATTAGAGATTGGCTGAAATATCCGGAACTGATCTGGCTGGACCGTTTCAGTTTAATTGTGGTGGTGCTGACCGCGGGCGGTATTTATGCGCTAGGGGAGTGGCTGGCTATGACCTGGCCACAACTCGGTACCTCCGGCCTGCAATTGCTGGTCTGGGGGTTTGTGGTCTCCACTGTGTTGCTGCTCCATGCCACTTTGTGTATTAACTCATTGGCGCATCATTATGGCAGCCGGGATTTTGACACTGAAGATCACAGCCGCAACAACTTATTCTTGTCAATCATTACCTTGGGCGAAGGCTGGCACAACAATCACCATTATTATGCTGGCAGTACACGGCAGGGTTTTTACTGGTGGCAGATTGATGTGACCTATTACCTGCTGAAACTCATGTCTTTGTTCGGGCTGGTCTGGGGACTCAAGCCGATTCCGCCACGGGTCTATGATGTCAGTAAAATTGCCCGGGCTCGAAAACAGAAAAAAGCTGCCAAGACTGGCACTCCGACTATTCATTCAAAGGAATCGCCATGAAAATTGCAATTATTGGTTCAGGTATTTCCGGTCTGTACGCTGCCTGGAAACTCAGCAAAGCGCATGAAGTCACAGTATTTGAAAAGAAGAACTACTTTGGTGGTCATACCGATACCCATCAGCTGAATATCGATGGTGAACAGGTTGCGGTGGACAGTGGCTTTATTGTGTTTAACGAGCATAACTATCCGCTGTTCTGCGCCATGCTAAAAGAACTTGGGATTCAATCGCAAAGCAGTGACATGGGCTTTTCGGTGAATAATCAGGTCAGTGGCTTACAGTACAATCCTTCAAAAAAATTCTCGTTATTGTTCCGACCTCAAAACTTTTTTAATGCAGATTTTCGCGCGATGTTGTCGGATCTGTTCCGCTTCTATGCCGCCAATAAAGATCTGGATGTCGAGCATGTCGATGCACAGCTCAGTATAGATGAGTATCTGGATCGGCATGGTTATTCCGAAGCCTTCCGTCAGGAACATCTCTATCCGATGTGTGGAGCGCTGTGGTCCTGCCCGGTGGAGCAAGCTGGACAAATTCCCTATAAATTTGTGGTGAGCTTTTTCCAGCACCATCGCATGTTGCAATTAAAAGACCGGCCGTTATGGCTTACGGTCAAGGGGGGATCAGCGCGTTACGTTCGTGCCATTCAGTCCCAATCGAATATCACCTTCCGCAAGATGGGTGTTCTGCATGTATCCCGTAGTGCCAATGATGTGCTGGTTGAAACGACACACGGCAGCGAACGTTTTGACTGGGTTGTATTTGCCAGCCATGCTGATGATAGTCTGAAATTACTGAAAGACCCTTCTGCTCAGGAGTGGGACGTACTTGGTAAGTTCCGCTATCAGGATAACCGCATGGTGGTGCATTCAGATACTAGTATTATGCCCAAATCTCGTCGCCAATGGGCGAGTTGGCATGTACATGTAACCTCGAGTCAAGGATCTGAACAAACGCCATTCCAGCATAGTAATATGCACTATGGTTTTAGCTATTGGATGAACCAGTTGCAAAACCTGCAATGCAAAACTCAGGTCTTTGCGACCCTTAATCCTAATTTTAGACTTGATCCGAAAAAAGTCTGGGTGGAACGAAACTATCGTCATCCGGTGTTTGATGCAACTGCGATTGAAGCACAACAACGCTGGGTCGAGGTCAACGGCCAAAACCGCACCTCATACTGTGGTGCTTACTGGGGCTGGGGCTTTCATGAGGATGGCGCACGTAGTGCTTCCTGGGTAGTCGATCAGCTATTGCAGCAGACCGAGCAGGCAGCTAGGAGCGCATGATGCAGATGTATCCACTGGCGATTGCCTCTGCCGAAATCAGGCATCGCCGTTACCTGCCCAAAGCCCATGCTTTTGAGACCCAGCTAACCTATCTATGGTTTGATCCGGATCAACTCTCAAGCTTTACCCAAAAATCCTGGCTCTGGTCTTCCAGGCACTGGAATTTCTTGACCCTAGATGAGCGGGATTTTCTGACCATGGAATATGGTTCGATTCGGCAGAAGGTCTCACGTTTGCTCATCAAGCGGGAAAACTATCTATTACCGCATGCCGCATCTATCCGAGTAATGGCTTTACCGCGCACACTAGGTTTCCGTTTCAATTCCGTAGTATTTTATCTGGTCTTTGGTGCCACCGACCAATTGCTCTTTGTGTTGAGTGAAATCACCAACACACCGTGGAATGAACGACAGGTCTACATTCACGACTGCCAGAACAATGCAGACGAATATGCGCCGTACCAGAGTCACCAGTTTGACTTTAAAAAGGCCTTTCATGTGTCGCCGTTCATGCCGATGGGGCTGGATTATCGCTGGCGCTTCAGCTTTTCGGATCGGCAGAACGTGATTCATATGCAGCTGTTTGAGCAGGGAATCTTGCAATTCGATGCCACCCTGAAATTTTCCTTGCAGGCCATCACGGTTCCTTCACAGCAGCATCGCTATGCTGTAATGAAAGTTCTTGAACCCTTCAGGATGGTCAGCGGAATTTATCTGCACGCCTTTCGTTTATGGAAAAAGAAAGTTCCATTTTACCGACATCCTAAAAAAGAAAAAGGAAACACATTGCGATGAAGACACTATTCATGGGAGAGCAAAGCACACTGCCGGTGGTACTGCGCCACCTGCTGAAATTACGCCATGGTCAGCTGATTTTTAAAGGCGTCTGGAACGGGGCTGTCGGGGAAAATAGCGATTTACAGGCGGTGATACAGGTGCATGATGTTCGTCTGATGGATCTGCTGTTTCGTAATGGTGTACTGGGTGCTGCCGAAGGTTTTATCCGTGGCTACTGGAGCAGTGAAGATCTGGTCGATGTGATCCGCATTTTGGCACGTAACCGCGATGTGCTGGACCAGATGAATCAGAATGCAGTGGCCAAAGCCAGCCAGTTACTGTTAAAGGTCTGGTATAAATCGCGCAAGAATTCGATTGATGGCAGCCGCAAAAATATTGCCGAGCATTATGACCTGAGCAATGACTTCTTCAAGCTGTTCCTAGATTCCAGCATGATGTATTCCAGTGCGGTGTTTAAAGAGCCGGGCATGACCCTGGAACAGGCTTCGGATTATAAAAAAGAGCTGATCTGCCAGAAACTGCAACTCAAACCGATGGATCATTTGGTTGAAATTGGCAGCGGCTGGGGCGGTTTTGCCATTTATGCGGCTCAGCATTATGGCTGTAGGGTGACTACCATTACCATTTCCAAAGCTCAGTACGATGAAGCACTCGCCCGAGTTGCTGAAGCAGGGCTGTCTCATCGGGTGTCTGTACAGCTTCAGGACTACCGTTTACTCGAGGGTAAATACGACAAATTGGTGTCCATTGAAATGATTGAAGCAGTTGGTGAGCAATATTTATCAACTTATTTCCGAAAATGCCGCGAGCTCCTCAAGCCGAATGGTCTGGCCTTGATACAGGCGATTACGATTGAAGATGCACGCTATATTAAAGCTTTAAATACGGTGGATTACATCAAGCGTTATATTTTCCCCGGTAGTTTTATTCCATGTATCAGTGTTATGACGCAAACGGCTTCTGAGCAAAAACTTCGTCTCAAACATCTGGAAGATATTGGTCAAAGCTATGCACAAACCCTGAAGTGTTGGCGTCAGCGTTTCTTGCAGCAGCATGATCAGGTACTTGGGCTTGGCTTTGATGAGCGTTTTATCCGCATGTGGGATTTTTATCTGTGTTATTGCGAAGGTGGTTTTAGGGAAGGCGTGATCAGTGATGTACATCTGCTGTTCGAAGCCAGTGCCTACTAAGCCAAGATAAAACAGGAGGGCCGAAATGCTGCTGAATTTACTGATGCTGAATGTCTTTATCATGCTCTGTAGCTGGGTGTTGGTGACCTATAACCGCAGAGCAGGGCTGGTCGATGTCTCTTGGAGTTTCAGTGTTGCCCTCAATGTGATTATTGCCGCTTGGGCGATTGACAGTGCACCGATGTTGGTTCGCTTATTTCTGGGACTGGCAAGTGGGATCTGGTTTTCACGACTGACTTGGCATCTGTTACGGCGCTATGCCAATGAAACCCAAGAAGACACGCGTTATGCCAACATGCGCCGGGCCATGGGCCGTTATCAGCATCTTGGTTTTCTGGTGTTTTTTATATTTCAGGCAGGTTTGGCGCTACTGTTTTCTTACCCAATGCTGAAGTTGTTAAGTATCTCGACCGAGGAATGGAATGACTGGACTTTGGTCACTGTTATTTTGGCGGGCATGATCATGCTATCCGCTTTGATAGGCGAAAGCACTGCCGATCAGCAACTTTACCGTTTTAAGCTAGATCCACAGAATCAAGGTAAAACCATGGATCAGGGTTTGTGGAAATATTCGCGCCATCCGAATTATTTTTTTGAATGGCTGCATTGGTTTGCTTATCCAGTGCTCGGTCTGGCAGCAGGATGCTATGAATTATGGATTTATCCACTGCTGATGTGGCTGTTTCTGTACTACATCACCGGGATTCCCTTTAGTGAACAACAGGCGCTGGCACATCGCGGCGACAACTATAAAGACTATCAACGACGAACTTCAATGTTTATTCCGTGGCCACCCAAAGAGTAGGTAAATACATGGACTTTATGATTAAAAAAACCTTAGAACTGATCGAAAATGGCAAGGTGCCAGACCCAGTGATTCGTGCAGGCATTCGTACTTTAAGCAAAAAACGTTTGGCACAAGAAGGTCGGTTTAACCCCGCATTGGCAGCGCAGCGCTATATGGATGTGCTGACCATGCTGAAAAACAGCGAAATTGCCATTGAGACAGACAAAGCCAATGAACAGCATTATGAACTGCCGACCGCATTTTTTCAGGCAGTACTCGGTAAGCGTTTGAAATATAGCGCGAGTCTCTTTGAACATGCCGATACAACGCTAGACCAAGCCGAAGAAGCTGCTCTTGCATGCTATTGCCAGCGAGCACAACTGAAAGACGGGCAGGATATTTTGGAAATTGGCTGCGGTTGGGGTTCTTTAAGTCTATATATGGCCGAGCGTTATCCAAGGGCCCGTATTACAGTCGTGTCAAATTCTTCAACGCAGCGCGAGTATATTCAGGAACAAGCCCGTTTAAAAAAACTGGATAACCTGACGGTGATCACTTGTGATGTCAATGTGTTGCAACTTGAACCTGCCTCTTTTGATCGTGTGGTGTCAGTGGAGATGTTTGAGCACGTGCGTAACTATCAAAAACTATTTGAAAATATCAGTATTTGGCTCAAACCAAATGGCTTATTGTGGTGTCATATTTTCTGTCATCGTTTCTTGCATTATCCTTTTGAAGTCAAAAATGAGTTTGACTGGATGTCGCAATATTTCTTTAGTGGTGGTTTGATGCCAGCAGCCTCAACTTTCCTACATTTTCAGCAGCATTTACAGCTAGAACAGCACTGGCAATGGGCGGGCACGCAGTATGAACGTACCGCAAATGCTTGGCTAGAAAATATGGATGCTAAACAGGCCGAGCTAAAGCCCTTATTTGAACAAACTTATGGCGCGGATGCCGCAATCTGGTGGCAACGCTGGCGGATTTTCTTTATGGCCTGTGCCGAGCTGTTCGGTTATGAGCATGGACGCGAGTGGGTGATCGGTCACTTTCTGTTTAAAAAGAAAACCGTATAATTGAATGGCGAATCGGATGGGGTAGCGGGGAATGCACCAATGTTAAAGCTGTTCAGGGACAAACACGATCATCCTCTGGGTGAGGTGTTTAACCGCTATTACTGGCTGCAAATCGGATTCATTGCCTTGTCTGTGGTGATTGGGATTGGTTTCAGTGCCTGGGTAATTAAAGGTTCTTTGCTCAGAACGGCGCTAGAACAGGAAATGTCTCACTACTGGCAACGATTAGAACGTAATCCTGCCGCAGAATTGCCCGACACCAAAAATCTGTATGGTGGTTACCGCTGGAACACTGTGCCACCACCCCAATTTAAGACTATGCAGCTTGAGCAAGGAGTGAATCGGCATTTTGTCGATGGCAAGGAGCGCATGACTGTGTATGGTGAAAAAGACGGACAGCATGTCCTGTTGGTCTTTGGCGAAAGCAACGTCAACAAGCTGGTGTGGCTGTTTGGTCTGGCACCGCTGATGGTCAGCCTGTTTGTGCTATATAGTGTGCTGTGGTGGTGGAACCGTCGGGCCCGGCGCTATTTTTCCCCGATTACCCGTCTGGCCAATGCGCTGGAATATATCGACTGGGAACATCAGAAAAATCAGGCTTCGCCTTTTCAGGACATCCGCACCGACTCTAATCTGGAAGCTGAATACCTCAAGCAGGCGCTGGAAAAATATCATCAGGTATTAAGCGAATTTATTCAGCGTGAGCGTGAATTTACCGGAGATGTCAGCCATGAGCTGCGCACGCCACTGACCATTTTAAAAGGGAATGTGCAGCTGTGTCAGGCACGCTATGGCGACAACAAGTCCTTTACCCGCCTGCATAACACCATTGAAGACATGCAGCTGCTGGTCGATACCTTGCTGGCAATTGCCCGCAATACCACCAACACTTTAACTGCTGAACCGACCATGCTTTCAGAATGTCTGGACAATCTTGTGCAGGATCTGGAGAGTGTCAGTCATAACAAAGGCATGCAGATAGACCTGCAAAAAGACCTCGATGAACAGCCGCGTAAACTTTATCCATCCATGACCAAAATGGTGTTTGGCAATATTCTGCGCAATGCGCTGAACTATTCACAGGGCACAGAAATTGATGTGATTATGGAAAAAAATAAAGTACTGATTGCTGACAATGGAGTCGGCATGCCTTTACCTAACAATTCTAAAGTTCAGGAACTGTCTGGTCAGCAGCTACAACTGGAAATCAAAGGGCATGGTATTGGATTGCAATTGGTGCAAAAGCTATGCAAACAGCTAGGTTGGCGTGTGGAGCTGTTTGACAGGCAATATTATCTTGACACTCATCAGAATGTTGATCTAGCAATGACCACTGGACTGATTGTTGTTGTGTACCTAAATTAGGCTTCATCTTCGAAAGCAATCTTTAAACCAATCCCAGATATGGTGTGAATCAGCTTTTGTTCAAAGGGTTTATCGACCATTTTGCGTAAATTATAGATATGACTGCGCAGAGCATCACTTTCTGGCTCTTCGTCACCCCAAAGCTGCATCATAATTTCCTGTTTGGTCAGTACTTTAGGAGAATGTCGCATTAGTAGCTTCAAAAGTTTAAACTGAATCGGAGGCAATTCAATGTTCTGCCCAGCTCGAGTTAGCTGTTGTGTTGCTGGGTCCAAAATTAGGTCATGAATTTGCAGACGACTGCTAGATACTTCACCCAGGGAACGTTTGATCAGGGCCTTGACCCGAACCACTAGCTCGTTAAAGTCAAAGGGCTTGACCAGATAATCATCCGTGCCGGAATTGAAGCCTTTAAGTTTGTCATCCAAGGTATCCCGAGCGGTAAGCATCAAGACAGGTAAGTCCAACCCCTCTTCATTGCGTAACCACTCGCACAATTCATAACCAGAACCATCAGGCAAATTAATGTCTAGTAGCAAGATATGGTAGCGTTGCTGTTTCAGTAATTGTCTAGCAGCACTCAGATTGCGGGCGTGATCGACCACAAAGCCATGTTCTTCAAGAAACTCGCATAGGGTAGAGGCCAGTTCATAATGGTCTTCAAGCATCAGGATAAAATGTTTCGACATAGCGGCAGACACTAATTTAATAATTGCTGTTTTAATTTAGCACTAAATGGCTGGGGACCCAGCCATATATTAAAATATTGTTGTGCCAGAGGATGTTTAAGCTGCCCTAAACTTTGCTGGTTCAAAGATAAGCTCAGGGTCTGTGTAGCATGGTTGTATTTTAAACGGTAGAGGTCGCCTGATCTGACCGGACGATACAAATCGGTGATTGGGTTGAATAGAGCATGTATTTTTGCGTCTTTAACATTACGTTTCAGTAAATGTGTGGCCGCACGCTTAAATGCCCATTCCGGAATATTCTGTGTATAGGAAAAGTCCATCTGTATATTTTGTTTTTCCCAGGACTGGCTACAGTTTTGGGCAAAATAACTGGCCATACCGACCTGTTTTTGACCCACCATCAGCGGACCATTGCCGCATTGATTCAGGCTTTGTGCCTGTGCCCATGGACAGAAGCTACATCCCATCACTAACGCTGTACTAATCGCTATTTTTTGAAAGGCAGTAGCCATGAGTAGACCCCTCCAACATAAGGCAGGGAACGGTACAGGCCATTCGCAGGGTCCCAGAAATCCTGCTGGAAAATAATCTTGTTGTTTTCGTTGATCTTGATTTCACTGATACCGTAAGAGTCCATACTGCGGGTCGTGCCGAACAATTTAAAATCATAGGCCATATGCCAGTGCACATAGGCAGAGTCCTGATGATAAGAAGCGTTTAACAGCTTGACGCTGACCTTGCTGACCCGTTTGTTCATGCCTTGAAAGTGCTCGAGTAGATTTTGACGGGATGAAAATTGCGATAGCGTATCGTTAATAAACAGCTGGTCGGCATACAGTGCTCCAGCATTTTCAACGAATTCAGGTGTGCCCAAGGTATTAAAGGCTGAGGTAAAGCGGAGGCCGATATCCTGAGCTTTAGCCTGATCCAGCGCTATCCCCTGAATACCATTTCTGGATTGGGCGTAATCGGCTGAATAACTGGGAATACTTTTACATCCGGCTAACAACAGAAGCGGCAAGGATAAGGCTGTAGCAATTAGTGTTTTTACAAGTCTCATCATCAGTGTCCGTATGAAGTGTATGTTTATACCTTAGGCAGCACAGCGTGAATAGAATGTGAAATAGACGTTATAGATGAGCAATTGAATAGAATTTTTCAAATCAAAGATTAAATGTTTAACTTTTTTCTTCGGCCATTAACCAATTAATGATATTCATAACATCACGATTTTCATTATTTTTTCTGACCATTGCATAAAAATTATAGTCACAATAGATAAAACCAAAAGGGGCAATGATCTTTCCATTTAACATTTCTTTTTCTACTAGAATTTGAGGTGCTATGGCAATTCCTAACCCAGACACGGCAGCTTCTATCATTAAATTCAGACTATCAAAATAACGGTCATTGGATTTTGGGCAAAAGCTTATTTGAAACTGATCAAACCATGTATGCCATGCACTTCTATTTGAGTGGGTATGAAGTAATGGATAGTTTAAAAGATCATTTACGGAATGAAGAAGATTTATTTCACGATTACAAATAGGACCCATGTTATCGGGAAATAACAGATATTTATTCAAAAAGTTAGGAAGTAGATGATTCTCACTGATGCTATTGATCAATATGTCAACTTTCTCTTTTTCTAATAATTTTAACTCATTACATGTCATTAATTTGATATGGATATTGGGATAAATGACTTCGAGCTTTTCTAATCGGGGAATCAGCCAATTTGCCATAAAACTATGAGAAGCGCCTATGACAACTTCTACTTCTGAAGTTTTATTTGTTAACTCAAAGACGCATTGTTCTAAACGATTAAAAAGCTGCGTACAAACGAGCGACAATTCTTCGGCATCCGCCGTCAGAGAGATGGTCGAGGAATGTCGAATAAACAATTTTTTATCCAACCATTCTTCTAACTGCTTTATTTGATGGCTAATCGCGCTATGGGTTACACATAATTCTTCGGCAGCTAAGCTGAAACTTTTATTTCTGGTGACAGCTTCGAAAGCTTTTAAAGCATTAAGAGGAGGTAATGTTCTGCGTTTCATGTTGTAAAATTTTCTAACATCATAAGTTCAAAATATATCAATTATCATAAAAATGAAAATATTTTAAGATCAAACAAGTTTTGATAGTAAAAGAGATATGAGATGACAACCCCTTATACAGGTAATGGTCCTGATGACTTGGGATTTTTTGGTAAATTTGGCGGATGTTACATGCCAGAGAGCTTAATGCCAGCACTTCAAGAATTAGAGCAAGCCTTTAATACAGTTCGGCACAAACCTGAATTTTGGGCTGAATATCAGCAGATTTTAACGGACTTTGTTGGTCGTCCTAGCCCTCTTTTTTATGCAAAAAACCTAACAGCTTATGCAGGCGGCGCTCGAATATATTTCAAGCGAGAAGATTTGAACCATACGGGTGCGCATAAGATCAATAATTGTGTAGGGCAAATCTTATTAGCCAAATTTATGGGTAAAACCAGAATCATTGCGGAAACGGGTGCTGGGCAACATGGTGTTGCAACAGCAACGGTTTGCGCGCTGTTTAAGATGAAATGTACCATTTTTATGGGAGAAACAGATATTCAGCGCCAACAAATGAATGTTGAACGTATGAAGTTACTCGGTGCTGAAGTCAGAAGTGTTCAAAAAGGTCGTGGGACTTTAAAAGATGCCATGAACGAAGCATTACGTGACTGGATTCATCATGTGGATACAACCTATTACCTATTGGGTACGGGTGCAGGCCCTCATCCATATCCCACCATGGTCAGAGAATTTCAGAAAATGATTGGTTTAGAAGCCAGAAACCAAATACTCCTGAAAGAAAATAAACTGCCTGATGCTCTAGTTGCTTGCGTTGGTGGGGGATCAAATGCATTAGGGTTGATGCATCCTTTTCTAGAAGATCTGAATGTCAAAATGTTTGGCGTTGAGGCGGGTGGAAAAGGAACAAATAGCGGTGAACATGCCGCCTCTATTTGCAAAGGTCAAGTCGGTGTGCTGCATGGCAATTTAACCTATTTATTACAAGACTTAGATGGGCAGATTTTAGAAGGGCACTCTATATCAGCTGGCTTAGATTATCCTGGCGTTGGTCCTGAGCATGGCCTTCTCTTTGAAACAGGGCGTGTGATATATACGGCGATCACCGATCAAGAAGCGGTAAATGCCTTTCAGCTTTTAAGCCAACAGGAGGGTATTATTCCTGCTCTTGAGAGTTCTCATGCGATTGCATATGCGATTCAACTTGCTCAAGAAATGTACCCAGAACAGATCATTATTGTCAATTTAAGTGGCAGAGGAGACAAAGACTTAAACACGGTCAAAAAATATCTTACAAGAGCTACAGCATGAACCGTCTAGATCAAACATTAGAGCAATTGAAACTGGAAAATCGAAGCGGTCTGGTCTGTTATTTTACTGCTGGAGATCCTAATTTTACAGAAAGTTGTCGTCTGTTAAGCCAATTGGGTCAAGCAGGGGCTGACATTATTGAAGTGGGTATTCCATTTTCTGATCCAGTGGCAGATGGAGAGATCATTCAGGCAGCGCATCTTCGGGCTTTAGATGCAGGTCAAACGGTAAAACAGACCATTGAGTTGGTAAAAGTAATCAGGCTGCATGATGACCAGACACCAATAATTTTCATGACTTATTTAAATCCGATGATGCAATATGGTTTTGAGACACTTATCGCCGAAACAGAAAATCTTATAGATGGAATATTGATTTTAGATGCTCCATATGGATATCGAGAAAACTTTGAAGTGCAATTAAATGAAAAAAATATGCATTTAATTGCAATGACCGCGCCGACGACCCCAGTTGAAAGGTTAGAGCAAATTTCAGCGCGCGCGACAGGGTTTTTATATCATGTTGCAGAAAATGGATTAACAGGAGGAGACTTCAATCTATCTAATCTTGAGAAAAAGATGACTGAAATTAAGCCGATTTTTAATATTCCTGTTGCAATTGGTTTTGGAATCAAAAATGAAAACCATGTTAAAGCACTAGCCAATAAAGTAGATCTTATTATCATTGGTTCAGCGCTTGTCGATACTTTTTTTAATAAGGGAATGAATCCGACTTTAGAAAGAGTGACGGTTTTTGCACAGATATTGAGACAAAATAAAGAATAGTCAGGCACCTTTCATAAATCTTCTTTAAAACCATAATTTAATATAAAACAATATTTTATCTTTACCTTCTCCCGAAAGGGAGATGGAACTTTATACGTGGATTTTTTTCTTAAAGTGATCGCTTTTTAAAAATCACTATTATCATATAGATGTGACATGCGTTTTTGCTTTGTTTCAAGATAAGCTTTGTTAAAGATATTTAAACCAACTTTTAAAGGAATACGTTCAACAACATTAATTCCTAAATCAGTTAAAGATTTAATTTTAAGGGGGTTATTTGTAATGAGTTTTACATTATTTATTTTTAAATAATCTAACATAATGGTACACATATCATATTTACGAGCATCTGCTGGTAAATTTAATAATAAATTGGCGTCAAGAGTATCATGTCCTTGGTCTTGAAGGGCGTAAGCTCGGATTTTATTGGTTAGTCCTATGCCGCGACCTTCTTGGCGCAAGTATAAGATCACACCTTGACCTGCATCATTAATCATTTTCATGGTTGAATGTAATTGGGGGCCACAATCACATTTGAGTGATCCAAAAGCGTCACCTGTTAAGCACTCTGAATGAATTCTAACGAGTACAGGTTGATTAGAAATAGTACCCATGCCTTTAGCAAGAGCGATATGTTCTTCACCAGTACTTTGGTCTTGAAACGCTATAATTTCAAAATCACCAAATGCAGTCGGTAGTTTTGATTTTGAAACAAACTCTATAGCCATTGAAGAATACACCTATATAAATTTATATTTGGTACAATTTACTTAATCTAACTTGAAAGCATTGGCTAATTTTTTTCAGTCATAAATTTCAGCATTTAACTTCCAAGTAAAGAGTATGTATTTAATAGTGAATTTTTTGTGAAATATTAAGTTGACAAAATAACTAACCAAGCTAAAAAAATTTAGTTAGCCCAGGCTTTGTTGCATAAATATGTAAGCATCTGATTTAAATAAATTTAATTTTGGATCAAAAAATAATCAAAACTTTTAAAATCATATAGTTATGAAATCTTTCCACAACAAAGCCGAACAGATGCCAAAATAATTGATCTGGTACAGCGTATTACACCAACAGGCTATACGCAGGCCATGAACTTTTTGGCAGGAAAAAAACGCCGCAAATAAAGACGAATTCACATGAAAGATGATTTTATCGTTTTAACCGAGTATGATGAATCGAGTAATTTTTAAATTAATAATAGCTTCGATTTCAATGCTGAAGCATTTCGTTAAATAAAATGATAAGGAGCCCTACATGAGTGGTTCTCATAACCATGATCACAGTCATGTTGAAGTGACTGCAAAAAATGCCAAGAAATTAACCATTGCACTTACCTTGACGTTCACCTTCTTAATTGTGGAAGTGGTTGCAGGATTTATCACACAAAGTTTGGCCTTACTGTCCGATGCAGCGCATATGTTTACCGATGCCGCTGCTTTAGCCATTGCTTTAGCAGCCATCAAAATTGGGCAAAAGCCTGCCGATGATAAACGTACTTTTGGCTATCAGCGGTTTGAAATTTTGGCAGCTTTGTTTAATGCCATGATGTTATTTGTGGTGGCGATTTACATTTTATATGAAGCCTATCAGCGTTTTAGTCAACCACCTGAAATTCAAAGCTTCGGCATGCTGATTGTTGCGGCTTTGGGTTTAATCATCAATCTGATTTCAATGAAAATTTTGGTGTCGAGCAGCCAAGACAGTTTAAATGTGAAAGGGGCTTATCTTGAGGTGCTCAGTGATGCATTAGGCTCAGTGGGTGTGATCATTGGCGCACTTGTGATTTATTTCACAGGTTGGATGTGGGTAGATACCGTTATTGCGGTGTTGATTGGCTTTTGGGTCTTACCTCGAACTTGGGTGCTACTGAAACAAAGTATCAATATTTTGCTCGAAGGTGTGCCAAGTGAAATTGATATTGAATCTTTACGTAATGACTTGCTGGCTTTAGAGGGTGTACAAGGCATTCATCAGCTGAAAGTTTGGGCGATTACTTCTAAAAATGTGCATTTAACAGCGCATTTGATTGCACCCGATGTAGATCAGAGAGCTTTATACCACAAAGCTGTGGAGTTATTGGGGCATGAGCATGGGATTACACAAGTGACTTTACAGATTGAAGAAGATGAATGCCATCCACACCAACACGAACATAGTCATTAAAAAGACTTGACCTTAGACTTAGTCCAGGCTTTACAATAGCGTCACTTTATTTCAGTACGACATTATGCGTTCTACCACGTGGATTAGCCTCTTAGTTGCTTTATTCATGTTCCAAAGTCTATGGAACGTGGCGGCAGTGAACCGTACCGGGTTTGTCGGAGACTTTTTTATTTAAGTTAGGCCACATGACCTAACGGGTTAATCTTATTATAGTACATTGCTTCAAACTCAAAAGGCGATACATAACCCAGTGCACTGTGTACACGCTTTTTATTGAACCAATCTACCCAGTTTAGTGTCGCAAGTTGTACATCTGCTAAACCTTGCCAATCTGTTTTTAAATATTCAATCACCTCTGTTTTGTATAAGCCATTCACCGTTTCAGCCAAAGCATTATCGTATGAATCACCAGTCGTACCGACTGATGCTCGTAAATTTACTGCTTCTAAACGATTGGTATAACGAATGGAAAGATATTGCACACCTTTGTCGGAATGATGAATCACATTCTTTGGCATGCCTCGATCGTGCAATGCTTGCTCAAGTGCATCGAGCACCATATCTGTATTCATCCGTGTAGATACTTTCCATCCAACAATTGCTCGTGAGAACACATCAATAATAAAGGCGGTATAGACCCAGCCTGAGTGAGTTTGAATATACGTAAAGTCACTTATCTGAGAAGCACTGCTTTGCAAGGGAATGAACCATAAGCAAGTGATCCCTGCCGATGAAACGCCCGTCACCATCATGCGGAGGGTGAGAATGATAAAAAACCGATTGCATGCGAACAGATCAAGACATCATCGCATCAGTAGGCATTAAGTGCCTAAAGGTGTAGATAGCTATGCCTTTTGGTTAGGGAGAAGGTCAATCATCATCTATAACGCTCCAAATTGCTGCCAAGTTTCACCATTGTGCAGCGAGTTATAGTAGTTTTGTAGTTCAACCAACTCATAATATTGGCTATATGCCAGCAGCAGCAGACCCTGCACAAGTCCAATTTTTAATAGCATCAAGCGAGTTGGATGTTTATATATACTATCAAGACCAAATAGTGTCAGCATGAGCGCTGGAATTAATATAATCGCTTTTAAATGACTCAAAAAATCCAGCCCGTGGTTATATAACAATCCTAGAATCAGCAATACCAGTCCTAAACTGGCGTAAATGCGACTATTAAGCGAAGTTCGCAAGGCAAAAATAAGCTGTAGAACCAGTAGAAAACTGGCAAAGAGATAGAATGTCGTACCCCCAATAATCACGGTATACATTGCATTCAGCAGACAATACGCCATGATGACAAAGATGATCACAAAATAAATGAGTGTGCAAAGTCGGTGAGTTAATTCGGTTGTTTTTGCCATAAAATCAATCCTTATCTAAACTCATTACGCATGAAATAAGTATGGGCAAATTTTGTGTAAGCTTCTATTTTTCTATTATAGGTATTTATACTTCTCATAACTTGATGGTGTTTTGAGTAAATCTCTATTACGAAAAAAGCTGAAAAGACAAATGCTTAAACATAGGCTTCCTCCGATCAGTATCGCAGGCGTGATGGAAAAATAACGTGATGCCATACTGCTGTTTAACGCACCCAAGTGGTTGCCTGTAGTGACCCATATCCCATTGAGTGCCGCCACACGACCATGTAAGTCTTGAGGAGGAAGTTGCTGTAACAAACTCTGGCGAATCACCATACTGATGCTATCTAAAGCGCCAATCAGTATAAGCAGAGCGATACTTAGCCATAGTGATGTCGATAAAGCAAATACACATGTCGTGATTGCAATTCCTATACTGGCAAGTAACATATTGCGCCAAGCTTTTTGGCTTGGCGAAAAATGCAGTAATACACCCATCATTAGAGCCGTGCCGATAGCTGGTGCTGCTCTTAGTAAGCTTAAGCCTTCGGCACCTAAATGCAGAACATCGTGAGCGACGATTGGGAGCAACACGATAACACTACAAAATAATGCTGTCACAAAATCCAATAACATACTCCAAAACAGCACACGTTGTTGCAACATAAATCTAAAAGTATGTTTTAAACTTTGCAACACTTGGCCGTGTATCGAGATGGGAAAACTACGTGGACTGAGTTGCCAAACAGCAAGGCTGCCAATACAACTCAACATAAAGATGATACCTAACGTTGCAACAAGTCCCACATGGCTCAGTAATAATCCAGCACATAGCGGAGCCGCAATGGCTCCAAATTGCCAGATCGAAGTCGTCCACATGGAAGCATTGTTTTCTGCTTGCCGAGAGATTAAAAATGGGCGTATTGAATTAAATGCAGGGCTGTATATTCCCCGCAAAATGCCTAAGCAAAAAATAAGAAAATAAACTAAACAGAGCAGCGTGTTTTGCTCAATCTGTTTGGTCTGGAAAACATAAAAAACAACAATCATTAATAACGGAATGCCGCTACTCAGACTAAAGCTCCATTGCAGCAGCTTTTGACGGTTATATCGATCTGCCCAATGCCCGCCGAAAAAAGACAAGCCAATAAAAGGCAGCAGTTCTACGACGGCAATGAAGCCTAAACTGAGCGGATCTTGGGTTATTTGATAAAGTGCAAAACCAATCGCGACTTCCTGCATGACCACAGCAAGCACCAAACAAAGTTGATTGAGGCTTAGTAAAGAGAAATCACGACAACGAAAAGCAATAAAAGCTTCAGACTGAAGATAAGACATAAACAAAGATAGGAATAATATGAAAAGCAAAAGGATGAACCGTAGTTCATCCTTCCGATAGAAAAGAAATTATTGCGCTTTGCTTAGAGCAGGTGTTGAATCATTTGCTGCTTGCGCCATAGGCGTATATTTCAATCCTAAAGTTTGGCTGGTGTATTGACGTACTTGGTCAAGTAACACAGGGTTTGTGCTTAACTCTTGTTGGTACGATTTTACAATTTCATGTAATTTCGGATTCCATTCACCTTGTACTTGTTGTGGGAAGGCTTTTTCAAGCAAACTCAACATGATGTAGGGTGAAGTCGAAGCACCAGGTGATGCACCCAGTAGGGCCGTTACAGCACCATCTTTAGAAGCGAAGATTTCTGTACCAAATTGGAGTTTGGCTGGTTTACCATCTTCTTTTTTGATGATTTGTACCCGTTGACCGCCTTGGCTTAAACGCCAATCTTCAGGTTTTGCATCTGGATAGTATTTTTTCAGTTCATTGAAACGATCTTCATCCGTCATCATCACCTGACTCACTAAGTATTTAACCAAGTCCAGATTTTCCAAACCGACAGCGGTCATAGGTAAGACATTGTTTTTGTTGGTCGATTTTAATAAATCTAGCTGAGAACCTTGCTTCAAAAACTTGTTTGAATAGGTCGCAAATGGTCCAAATAACACATATTTTTTACCATCAATATAACGCGTATCAATATGTGGAACAGACATTGGCGGTGCACCGAGTTCAGCACGACCATATACTTTAGCTGTATGCCCAGCAGTCACTTTAGGGTTGTCGGTCATCAAGAACACGCCACCCACAGGGAAACCTGCATATTGCTTAGATTCAGGAAGATCAGTCATCTGCAATAATTTAATTGCAGCACCGCCCGCACCAATAAATACGAAGCGTGTTTTCACATGGTTAGTTGCATCTGTTTTCAAATTCTTGAAAGAAACTGTCCAAGTTTTGTCATCATTTTGGCTAATGCCCGTGACTTCTGTTGAGGTTTCTAATTTGAAGTTGGGTTGTTTGTTTAGGTGATTAACCAATTGCGTGGTAATCGCACCATAGTTGACGTCTGAACCAACATCCATACGGGTTGCAGCAACTTTTTGCGCAGTATCGCGACCATTCATGACCAATGGCGCCCATTGTTTAATTTCAGCAGGATTTTCTGAAAACTTCATGCCGTAGAACATTGGATTTTGAACCATTGCGGCATAACGTTTTTCTAGGAAATTAACATTGTCACCCCAGACAAAAGCAATGTGCGGAACAGGGTTAATAAAGCTTGTTGGTTCGCCTAAAACACCTTGTTTAACTTGGTAAGACCAGAACTGTTTTGCAACTTCGAACTGTTCAGCCACTTGTACCGCTTTAGTAATGTCCATCTTACCGTCTTTCTCAGAGGTATAGTTCATTTCCATAAAGCCTGAGTGACCTGTACCCGCATTGTTAAAGCCATTCGAGCTTTCTTGAGCAACTTGATCGAGTCGTTCGTACATGCGGATTTTCCAGTTCGGTTCCAGTTCGGTGAGATAAGTGCCTAAGGTTGCACTCATAATGCCCCCACCAACTAAAACGGCATCAACAACA
This sequence comes from Acinetobacter sp. KAM396, assembly GCF_021602765.1. NCBI lineage: Bacteria > Pseudomonadati > Pseudomonadota > Gammaproteobacteria > Moraxellales > Moraxellaceae > Acinetobacter > Acinetobacter sp. KAM396. Next base: position 63,180 of record NZ_BPPH01000004.1, on the reverse strand, counting down.
GGTTCATCATTTGAGGTTTGAATTTTTTTAGACGCAGTTGAACGGAATAAAAAAATCAACACTGCAAGCAAAAGCAGTACGATAAATACCGCGAGGTATTTTAAAAAAGTTTTCATGCGATTTTGACCTTGTGAGCAGGTGTTTTGTATCGCTTTAGAGCGAATAGAGAGCAACAAAATATAAAAAAGAGGGTGACAGAAATGGTCGTAAACTAAAAGTTTAGAAGAGAGGGAGTGAAATACATGAATTCTAAACATTAAGAAAAATGTAGCATTTAGTTTAACTAGACATTTCTAATCGGTTGCCATTTTAGACGAAATAAGTATTGACTATATAATTTTTATTATAAATGTAGATATAATGTATATAAATTTGAGTGATGATTATTTTAATTTTTATTAATTTCAGTGATTTATAATAAATTTTTTGCACTTAAAGATACAAAGAATTAAAAAGACCACATTAATTCATTGAAGTAATGTGGTCTGATTGCTGATGAGTGTGAGAAAGTTATGCAGATGAACGGGCTTGATAAAAACCTGCATCGGAACGAGCTAATGCTGGTAGTCCACGAATTTGATCGGCAATTTTCTCAGCCATCATAATGGTTGTAGCATTCAAATTCCCTGTGATAATTAACGGCATAATAGAGGCATCAACCACACGTAAATTGTGCAGACCATGCACACGCCCTTGACCATCGACCACGGCCATTTCATCTTCGCCCATTTTGCAGCTACAAGAAGGGTGGTAGGCCGTTTCAGCATGATTGCGTACGAAGTCATCCAATTCTGCATCACTGCTTAAATGTTTACCCGGACTAATTTCTTCACCGCGATAAGGATCTAATGCAGGTTGTTGCATGATTTCACGTGTAATCCGAATAGCATCGCGGAATTCGCGCCAATCTTGCTCTGTAGACATATAGTTAAACAGAATGCTTGGATGTTCAAATGGATCTTTAGATTTTAATTTGATGCGTCCACGCGAGGGTGAGCGCATAGAACCGACGTGGGCTTGAAAGCCATGTTCTTTGACTGCGTTGCTACCATTGTAGTTAATCGCAACAGGCAGGAAATGAAACTGAATATTGGGCCAAGAAAATTCATCGGAAGAGCGAATAAACCCCCCTGCTTCAAATTGGTTGCTGGCGCCAATCCCAGTTCCATTGAATAACCATTCGGCACCAATGGCAGGCTGGTTATACCATTTCAAGGCGGGGTAGAGCGAAACAGGTTTTGTGCATTTATATTGCAGGTACATTTCCAGATGGTCTTGTAAATTTTCCCCAACACCAGGTAAATCATGGACAAGTTCAATATCTAGATCACGCAGTAACTCGCTAGAGCCTACACCTGAACGTTGTAAAATTTGCGGAGATGCAATTGCACCTGCACAGAGCAAAACTTCTTTATTCGCATAGACCTGATGTAACTGTTGCCGATTTGCACCTTGCAGGTATTCCACCCCAATTGCTTGTTTGCCACTAAACAGAATTTTATGGGTGGTGGCATGCGTCATGATGGTCAAGTTGGGGCGCTGCTTTGCCATATCCAGATATCCGCGGGCTGTACTAGCACGTCGACCCTTGGGCGTGACGGTTCGATCCATAGGACCAAAACCTTCTTGTTGATAGCCATTTAAATCATCTGTACGTGGATAACCTGCTTGTACGCCAGCTTCTACCATGGCATGAAACAGCTCATTATTATTGGCTTTCGGTGTCGCAACGCTTACAGGTCCATGTTCACCATGATAGTCGTTGGCGCCAATATCACGACTTTCTGCTTTGCGATAGTAAGGCAAGCAATCGGCATAGCTCCAGTTTTCCAAACCTTTTAAAGTCGACCATTGTTCTAAGTCCATGGCATTGCCACGGATATAGCACATGCCATTAATCAGTGACGATCCACCCAAACCTTTGCCGCGTCCACATTCCATGCGGCGGTTATTCATATGCGGTTCGGGGTCGGTCAGATATGCCCAGTTGTAACGTCGCCCTTGCAGTGGATAAGCCAGTGCAGCAGGCATTTGGGTACGAAAATCGAGTCGGTAGTCAGGTCCGCCTGCTTCTAGTAATAAAACAGAGACATCGGCATCTTCGGTTAAACGAGCGGCAAGAACATTACCCGCAGAGCCTGCGCCAATAATAATATAATCGTAGTGAGTAGAATGCATAATGATCCTTTTCTATGGCAGTACAACGCCGGATTAGAGCGTGGCAACATGTTGAGTTGAGGATGTAAAAACAGAAAAATAAAGAATAAATGTCAGTATTTAGCGTTTAGAAAATACTGTGATAATCGCCCAATTCGACTTGAATGGATTTAATGCGGGTATAATGTTGCAAAGTAGACAAACCGTTTTCACGTCCCACACCCGATTGCTTATAGCCCCCGACAGGCATTTCAGCAGGGGATTCGCCCCAAGTATTAACCCAGCAAATGCCCGCTTCAAGTTGGTGAATAATGCGGTGTGCCTGCGAGATATCTTGTGTTACAACCCCTGCTGCTAGACCATAAGGGGTCTGGTTAGCACGTTGAATGACTTCTTCGATGCTGTCATAAGTCAAAAGACTCATCACAGGTCCAAATATTTCATCTTGTACAATTCGCATGTCGTCATGACAGTCTGTAAAAACAGTTGGCATGACATAAGCGCCCTGAGCCAGTTCCGCAGAGGTCGCTCGTTCCCCCCCAATTAAAAGTGTCGCACCTTGCTGTTTGCCCAATTCAATATAAGACAAGACTTTTTCCATATGTGGGAAACTGGTGAGCGGACCAAAATTGGTTTCTGCCAACATTGGGTCACCTACACGAATACGTTTAACACGTTCGAGTACAGCCTGTTCAAACTCGACTTTTAGGTGGCGTGGAATAAAGACACGCGTACCGTTGGTGCACACCTGACCCGAACTAAAGAAATTTGCCATCACTGCAATGTCGGCAGCGCGGTCAAGAGGGGCATCAGAGCAAATGATCAGTGGAGACTTGCCGCCGAGTTCCATGGTAATTTCTTTTAAACTAGATGCAGCAGCACTGGACATGACTTTTTTGCCTGTTTCCACGCCACCTGTAAAGGAAATTTTGGCAATTTCTGGATGTTCAGTCAGCCATTGACCGACTTCATGTCCAAGCCCTTGAACCACGTTAAAGACCCCAGCAGGCAAACCCGCTTCGGTATAAATTTCAGCCAACTTAAAGGCCGTCAGTGGGGTAGTTTCACTGGGTTTGAAAATCATGGCATTCCCCGCAGCTAAGGCAGGTGCAGATTTCCACAGTGCAATTTGAATAGGGTAGTTCCATGCGCCTATACCCGCGACAACGCCCAAGGGTTCGCGACGGGTATAGAAAAAACTACTTTCACGCAGGGGTACTTGTTCGCCCTGAATCGCAGTTGCAAGACCTGCATAATATTCGAGAACATCCGCGCCAGTGACAATATCGACACTAGAGGTTTCGCTATATGCTTTACCCGTATCGAGCGTTTCTAGACGGGCAAGCTCATCATTACGTTTACGTAAAATATCCACGGCACGAAGCAGAATACGTGCCCGTTCAACAGCCGTCATGGCAGCCCAAACTTGTTGCCCTTGTTGGGCACTTTTAACCGCCGCATCTACATCGGCTTGACTGGCTTGCTGCACGCTCGCAAGGATTTGACCTGTAGCAGGGTTAATCGTATCGAAGGTTTTACCACTAGTTGCATTGACATACTGTCCATGGATATACAATTGATGTAATTGTGCATCATTCATTTTGCTGTTCCTGCCGTATCTGTTGTATTAAGCGAAGTTGCATATCGACATAGTCGTATGCAATAGAACGTGCCAAGTCACGATCAAATGCTTGATGACCACTTAAACTGCCGCGTAACCAAAGACCATCAATCAAAGCAGCAAGACCTTTGGCGACATGGCTGGCTTGGTCTTTGGACATCATCTGCAGTAAATGAAATTTTAAATTTGAATAAAGACGTTGGTCATTTATTCGCTGCAAGCGACCTAAATCGGGCATGTGCATGCTGGCCGACCAAAAATCTAACCAGACACGCATCGCTGTTTGATTCACCTGACTGATGTCAAAGTTGGCATCAATAATTGCCTTAATTAAATTTTCTGGTGTGGGCTGACTAACTTTGGCTTTATAAGTTGCCGCAGTTTCACGTAAGACAAAGAGCATTTGTCGCATACAGCTTTCAATCAAACCCTGCTTATCACCAAAATAATGACTCACAATGCCTGTAGAAAGTTGGGCTTTTTTTGCAATCTGAGCAATAGTGGTATTGGATAAACCTACCTCGTAAATGACCTCATAGGCTGCGCGAATGATTTCTTCACGACGTTCATGCTCAGGTTTAACTCTACGTTTATTCATGATAATCCAGAAAATTTACCTTAGATTTAAAGGTGTTAGATTCAATTATTGACATGGAAAACATCATAGCAATTTATTTATGATACTTTTAATTGATTGAACGTTCAATCAATTAAAAGTATCATGTTGTATAAACTGAATGCAGTTTTGCAAAGGTTTACCTCAATTTTTTTAGCATTAATTCTTATTTATCATGAAGGTAGATTAGTAGTTTGCTTTGGATGAATGCATATCGGTGTAAGTAAATTTTTATATTTTTGCTTGGAGCATCAGATACAACACCTAAAAGCTTCTACAAAAATTGAGTTTAAGGAGAAGAACCGTTTATTTATGTCGTTCTCATGTTGGAATTGGTTGTGTAAGCAGGGCAAATACAGGGAATTTGTTACACTGCCACACATCTTTATATTCTAGCTAAGCATTCGGTTACACGAAGATAGCATTTTTGTCGGAGGCAAAAGTACTGTCGTATAGCACTTGTCGATTTTTAAGCTCTCGACAGCGAGAAGTTTAAAAATTGATTTTCAACGTATATTTACTTCCTTGAGGATTGTATGGCAACAGATAATCCAAGAGCAGTTGATGATCAAACATTAGCGCCAAAAGACCGTTTAAATGGTGTGGTCTTTTATATTTCAGCTCTCATTATTTTAATTTTTTCAATTACCACCATTTTGTTTAATGACTTCGCCAATCAAACGCTGAATGCAGTTTTGGCATGGGTCAGTTCCACCTTCAGTTGGTACTATTTACTGGCTGCCACACTGTATATGGTGTTTGTGATTTTTATTGCCTGTTCACGCTATGGCGATATTAAGCTCGGCCCCAAACATTCCAAACCCGAATTTAGTTTACTCAGTTGGTCTGCCATGCTGTTTTCAGCAGGGATTGGTATCGATTTGATGTTCTTCTCGGTCGCTGAACCTTTATCCCATTATATGCATCCACCAGTAGGTGAGGGACAGACCTTTGAAGCGGCACGCCAAAGTATGGTCTGGACTTTATTCCATTATGGCCTGACAGGATGGTGCATGTACGCCTTGATTGGCATGGCACTGGGATATTTCAGCTATCGTTACAATTTGCCACTCACCATCCGTTCCGCGCTTTATCCGATTTTTGGTCAAAAAATTCATGGTCCGATCGGACATAGTGTGGATACTGCCGCGGTAATCGGGACGATATTCGGTATTGCGACCACCTGCGGTATTGGTGTAGTGCAACTCAATTACGGTTTGCATGTACTGTTCGATTTACCTGAAAATCTGTGGATGCAGGCATCCCTAATTGGTGTTGCTGTAGTGATGACCATTATTTCGGTGACTTCGGGTGTAAATAAAGGTCTGCGCATACTCTCAGAAGTAAATATTTATGTATCCGTGGGTTTGATGCTGTTTATTTTATTCCTCGGCAATACTGAATTTTTGCTGAATACTTTTGTACAAAATATTGGTGATTATATTAGCCGTTTCCCAAGTATGACCTTGGAAAGTTTTGCATTTCAGCAACCTAAAGAATGGATGAACAGTTGGACGCTATTCTTTTGGGCTTGGTGGGTGGCTTGGTCGCCTTTTGTGGGACTCTTTCTTGCACGTATTTCTCGTGGGCGTACCATTCGTGAGTTTGTCAGTGGCACCTTAATCATCCCGTTAATTTTTACCCTAACGTGGCTGTCAATTTTCGGAAATAGTGCATTACACAATGTGATTTTTGATGGAAATCTGGCATTGGCTCAAACCGTCATTGCCAATCCAGCACACGGTTTCTACGACTTGTTGGCTCAATATCCGTATTTTCCTTTTATTGCAGGCATCGCAACCATTACAGGGTTATTATTTTATGTGACTTCAGCCGACTCAGGTGCATTGGTCTTAGGGAATTTCACCACACAATTTACCAATGTCGACCATGATGCACCACGCTGGCTCAGTGTATTTTGGGCTGTTGCCATTGGCTTGCTGACCTTGGCCATGTTGATGACCAATGGAATTACTGCTTTGCAAAATGCAACTATTATCATGGGGTTGCCTTTTAGTTTTGTTATGTTCTTGGTGATGGCAGGTTTATATAAATCTTTAAGACTTGAAGATTATCGACAAGCCAGTAGCAGTTTAAATGCAGCTCCTGTGGTGGGTAATGTAGATATTCTGAACTGGAAAAAACGCTTGTCACGGGTCATGCATCATCCTGGAACCAGCGATACCAAACGCATGTTGGATGAAATATGCCGCCCCGCCGTGCTAGCCGTCGCAGAGGAAATGCAAAAAAGAGGCGTGAATATTGACGTGCAGGAAAGTGCATTAGAGCAAGATCCAACTTTATATCATTTAGATTTGATTATTCATCTGGAAGAAGAACAGAATTTTGTTTATCAAATTTGGCCAGTACGTTATATCGCACCCACATTTAGTGAACGTGGTAAGTTGGGTAAACGGTTTTATTTTCGTTTGGAAACCTATCTTTATGAAGGTTCACAAGGTAATGATTTGGTTGGTTACACCAAAGAGCAAGTTATTAATGACATTCTAGACAGATACGAACGACATATGACCTTCTTACATATAAACCGAATCAGTCCTGGAAATCGTCCGTTATTTCCAGACCCACAAAGTTAATCAGGGGACACCATGTATATCTCATATTTACATGCTTTTGCGTTGTTCTTTTCATTGCTTAATCCATTTCTGATGAGCATTTACATGATTGGCATGATTCGTAATTCAGAAGCTAAAGTGTTTAATAAAGCCCTGATTCAAGGCTGTTTAATTGCTTATGCGGTATTTATGCTATTTGCATGGGGTGGTGAAGCTATTTTCAGCAAATATTTGAATGTGCGGTTTGAGGCATTTCAAATCTTTGGTGGGCTTATTTTCTTGGTGATTGGTTATCGCTATGTGTTTCAAGGTGCAGACACCATCGGTGAGATGCGGGGAGCACCTGAACATTTGGCAGGTACCATTGCTATGCCCTTTATGATTGGACCGGGGACGATTAGTGCCGCCGTGGTAACAGGCATGACTTTGCCCATTAGTGGCGCTGCGCTGGTAATTTTCCTCACCTTGGCGCTAACCTGTAGTTTAATGATTTTGATGAAGTTTGCGCATGATCATCTCAGGTATAAGCATGCCAAATATATAGACCGTTATGTGGATATTGTGGGTCGATTATCTGCGTTACTGATTGGTACTATTGCGATTGAAATGATTATTACTGGGATTTTAGGTGTGATTGCAGAGATGTAAGTTCATCACAGTAAAAAACCGAATGTAATTCATTCAGTTTTTTTATTGTCAGAAATATGATTCTGATTACGATGCAAATTTCTTAAGAATTTGATCAGCGGTCGCTGAACACAGCTTAAGAATTCATACCATAAGCCTTAATTTACAGTCTCAAAAAAAGGGAGCTTATAGCTCCCATTTTTTTAGCTTTCTAAGTCTCTATGTTAATTTGAAGAGTACTTCATCATAACGTCCGAATACAGCTATATTTTTTTGATTTCTACAATATCACTTGATTCAATTAGCGATTGGATATTACCAAATAAACTTTGAATATAATCAGAGGTCATATGGATATCTAAATCCTCTCTGCTACGCCACTCTTCTAAGAAGAAATATCTACTCGAGTCATTTTCGCTAATATAAAGCTCATATTTCAAGCATCCTTCTTCTTGAAGCGTAGGCTCTATTACACTTTTTAAAAGCGCTTCTAACGTCTCTTTTTGATCTGATTTTGCCTTAATGTTCGCAATTACTGAAATAGTCATTATTTCACCTTGAGTTTGTTTTAGAAGTTTTCTAGTACAATTTTGCCTTTTGACTTACCTGATTCAAGCAACTTATGCGCCTTCTCCAAGTTTGCAGCGTTAATTTTGCCTAGATTTTGGTTGAGGGTACTTCTAATTTTTTGCTGGTCAACTAATTGGGCAACCTGTTGCAACAGTTCACCTTGCTTTTCAATATCATCGGTTTCATACATTGAACGGGTGAACATCAACTCCCAATGGATAGAAATAGATTTAGTCTTAAACGGCATAATATCAAATGTTTTTGGATCATCGATCAATCCAAGCTTGCCTTGTGGTGCAATCAGAGAAACTATTTGCTTGATATATGTTTCTGTATGATTTGTAGAGAATACGTATTTTGGTTTTGCAATGCCTAGTGCTTCGATTTGTTCGTTTAAATCTTTGCTATGATCAATAACATGGTCGGCACCAAGTGATTCCACCCAAGATTTCGTTTCTTCACGTGAAGCTGTTGCTATAACGGTCAGATTTGTTTTTGCTTTTAGGAGTTGGATAGCGATTGATCCTACACCGCCTGCACCACCAATAATTAGAATACTGCCAACTTCTGTTTCTGAAATTTGAAACCGATCAAACAGCATTTCCCATGCCGTGATAGCAGTTAATGGCAATGCTGCTGCTTCTGCATTAGATACTGTAATGGGTTTAAGACTGATAATTCGTTCATCGACTGCTTGAAACTCAGCATTACTACCATCTCGGGTTAAATCGCCAGCATACCAAACAGAATCTCCTACTTTAAACGAGGTAACTTTTGAGCCAACTTCGATAATTTCCCCAACGGCATCCCAACCTAAAATACGATTATTTGCTTCAGACGAATTTTTTCTCACTTTGGTATCAACTGGATTCACAGAGATTGCCTGAACTTTTACCAGTACATCACGCTCCTTAAGCGTAGGCTTCGCTTTTTCAATATCTACCAATGAATTTTTAAAATCATCATGGTTATTTATAACATACGATACGGCTTTCATAGATTTGTCCTTAAATTTAAAAAATATAGTAAAAATGGGAGCGAGGTGCTCCCATTTTATGTTATTCAATCATTAAAACTCTTGGCTCGTTGGGCGTAAAACAATTTCATTAATATCTACATCCGCAGGCTGTTCAATTGCATAAGCAATTGCACGAGCGACTGAGTCAGCTGGTATGGCTTGTTTGTAGAAATCGGTAACAAACTCTGAACTTTCTTTATGAGAAGAACCAAATTTTAGTTCTGACTCAATTGCACCAGGCTCAATAGTCGTCGTTCTAATTGTTCCCCCAACTTCATGACGAAGTCCTTCAGAGATGGCTCTTACAGCAAACTTAGTACCGCTATAAACAGTACCTCCTGGACTAAATACTTTTATCCCTGCAACAGATGCGAGATTAATAAAGTGTCCAAAGTTTTGTTTTTGGAAAACAGGTAGGGTAGCTGCTATACCATAAAGAACACCTTTGATATTAATGTCGATCATACGATCCCATTCATCAACTTTTAGCTCACTTAATGGTGCAATAGACATTAATCCAGCATTGTTTACCAATACATCGATTTGACCAAATGCGCTTAATGCCTTTTCAATAAGTGCTTGTACTTCCTGTGGTTTGGTTATATCCATACCAATAAATTCAGCTTGACCACCTTCAGCACGAATGTCGTGAACAATAGCCTCTAATTTTTCAGTACGTCTAGCACCAAGTACAACCTTTGCACCTTTTTTAGCAAGTAAGCGAGCAGTAGCTTCACCTAAACCACTACTTGCACCAGTGATAACAACAACTTTATTTTCTATATTATTCATACAAGTAACCTTCAACTTATCTGTCAATCATATTTGATGGATTAAGTATTACAGCCTTATTAGGTATAATAAATGAATAATATTATCTTTCAGAATTCCTATTTACGGAATAATTACCATAACACAGGATTGGACATGCAGAACAAATTGGAAATGATGCGTATCTTTTGTGTCGCAGCAGAGTCTCGAAATTTTAAAGAGGCAGCAACTCAGCTGGGTATTTCCCCGCAGCTAGTGACACGGGCAATAAAAGAGCTAGAAGAGCAGCGCGGAGAGATTCTGTTCTACAGGAGTACTCGACAAATTAAAATTACCGCTGATGGTGAGCGTCTGGCAAAGCAAGCACGTTTTGCGGTGGGATCGATCGATGCTTTGTTTGTAAAAGACACCAAGGAAAAACGAGATGAAATGCGTGGGACTGTCCGTCTTACTGTGTCGTCTGTGTTAGGGCGCAAATTGGTAGTACCCGCACTAGCAGAATTTGCCACACGTTATCCAGATATTGTCGTGGATTGTGTGCTAACAGATTCACACTCGGATGTGATCGATGAGCGGATAGATATCGGGATCAGATTTGGATTTTTGCCGGACAATCGATATGTGGCAAGGGAATTGGCTAAAGTGAACTTTTATTCTGTGGGTACGCCAGAGTTAATTGATAAGGTCGGAATGCCTAAAAAAATTATTGATCTTGATAAATACCCTCTAACAGCACTAGTCGATCATAAAACAGGGCGTTACTGGCCATGGACATTCACCGAAAGTCGAAGCTTTACGCCATCAAATCCCCGTTTTATTACAGATGATCTTGAAGCTGAATTTCAAGCGATTCTCGCTGGAGTCGGATTCGGACACATGCCTGGATTTCTAGTTTTGCCGTGGCTTAGGAGTGGTAAGCTCATTCAGATACTTCATGAGGAAACCTCTCCTGTTTGGCGCCTGTATTTATATCGTCCACAGCGGGGCCCGACACCTTTGCGAATCCGAGCATTGTTTGATTACTTAGTGGAAGTGCTGAGCCATATAGAAACATGAATCAGATAAGACCATCATGTATCTAGAGTAACAACAATTTTTCCTATTTGCTGATTTGATTCAAGATAGCGCTGAGCGTCATGCATGTCCTCAAAGTTAAAGCAACGGTCGATCACTGGACGAAGATATCCTGCACCTATACTGCTAAGAATAAATCGTCTGGCTTGCTCCCTTAGAACAGGGTCATGCAAAACCTCAAGGAACAAAAAACCTCGCATGGTTAAGCTCTTGCGTAATGCAACTTTAAGCGGAAATGGTGTGATCTCAGGGCTAAGTGCACCATGCATAACCATCGTTCCTCCTACAGACATCGCTTTTGCAATCTGTTCAATATGAGGCCCTCCTACAGCATCGAAGGCGACATCAAGATGTTCTCAACCTAAACGTAAAACAAGCGCCTCATACAAATCTGGTTCATCTTCAGTGGCTATAACATCTTTAACACCGAGATCCAGTAAACGTTGCTTTTTCTCTATCGTCTGTGTACTTGCAATGACCTTAGCACCCGCTGCTTCAGCGATCTGTATCGCAGCTAGTCCTACGCTACTTGAAGCTGCTGTGATCAGGATAGTTTTTCCTTTCGAAACTCCACCAGCATGGATTACACCACCCCAAGCCGTTAAATACTGCATCCAGATTGAAGAAGCTTCTTCCCAGCTTAAACTATCGGGTTTGTGAACTAAAAAAGTTTCTGGAATCAGAAGCTTGTCCGCATATGTCCCATATTTGGCTAGATTGTCAGTCGGAAGAATCGATACTGCATCTCCTGGAGAAAATTGGCGTACACCTTCACCTATTGCCAGAACTATGCCTGCTCCCTCATATCCCAGACGAGAAGGGAATACTGCCTTTTGAATATAAGTACCACGCCGAAACATTACATCAGCCCGGTTGAGTCCGATCGTTTTCATCTGGATTAGAACTTCTCCTGCTGCTGGTAAAGCAACAGGAAGTGTTTCTAATGTCAGAACATCTGTATCTCCAATACTATTGAAGCGCCAAGTCTTGGCCTGAAGTGCGTTAAATGACATCAATCACGACCTTAATATTGGCAGAGCGATCTTGAACAGCATCATGAGCCTCAATCGCTTGGTCTAGAGTAAAATGACGAGGATCAACAATAGGACGCAGTTTACCTTCCTCAACGAGACGAGTCGCGATCTTAAGGATATCACCATGATGAGAACGGCGATTGCCTGTTAACATCGGCATTAGGACGAATACGCCAGACACTGTGGCACACCGTAGAGATGAACTCGCTAAATTATGATTACCAAATGCAGCACAGCTGGTAATGTGGCCATAGTGAGTTGTCATGGAAAGTGAAGCTTCGAGTACTGGACCACCCACAGTGTCGTAAACAATGTTAAAACCTTGACCCTCAGGGCTTGCAGCAATAATGTCATCGGAAGATGCTGTTGTGTAATCGAGAGGTGTTGCACCGAGTTCTGAAATCAGTGATTGATCAGCTGTACGACCAGTCGCCCAAACATTTGCATCAAGTGCTTTTGCAAGCTGAACCACCATATAGCCAACGCCACCAGCACCACCCTGAACCAGTACAGTTTGCCCTGGTTGGACCTTCGCATTATCCACTAAACCTTCCCAAGCGGTGAGGAACGTCAATGGTAGTACTGCTGCCTCGCGCATAGAGATATTGCGTGGCTTTAATGCGATCAGATCAGCATCTGCTACAACATATTCTGCTAAAGATCCTTGAAGACCACGAACGCCACCTATCAGACCGTAAACTTCATCTCCGACGTTGAAGTGGGTGACACCTTCACCAACAGCAGTTACAACCCCAGCCATATCCGTTCCCAACACGGCAGGAAGCTCTGGCATAGCATATGGTGCTTCACCAAGACGAATTTTATAATCAATAGGGTTTACACCACTCGCATGAACACGTACTAGAACTTGCCCAGCCTCTGGTTGAGGTATAGGGAGTTCTACACGTTTAAATTCATGATCACCAAAATTTTCTAGGATAAGAGCATTCATCATCTTATTCATAGTTGTTCCTTATTCTTAACTGGGGGATGATATGCACAGTACCAAAGTAAATTAATCCAATAAATGATATTTATAGGATTTAATAATTCCTAAATAATGAATAATAAATATCATCTGCTCACTAAAAATATTCTAGTACAGTCTGTAAAGGCAGTTTAATCTAAACTGTCTGTAGTATTTTCAAGGCTTGAAACGTTCAAAATATCTACAAAGTGGCTAAAATTTGAAACATAATTCTAAAAGGTCACAGCATCGCAAAGAACATGAACCAAAATAAAAAAATGGGAGCTAAAAGTCCCATTCTTTGTGACTTTAGCATCAGCTCTACGATGTTAATTTAAAAAAAACTAAAAACAGGGATAGAAAATTTTCGCTAAAGAGCTTTTTGATTTTCGATTTATAAAAAATATTGCTTTTTTTATACTATGGGGTACTATAGTATCAAAGCTAGCAAGTAAGGAGGTCTGATGCCTAATCAGGTTGAAGACAAAAAAAAGATTCTTCTACGCGTCAGAAAGATCAAAGGTCAGACGCAAGCGATTGAAAAAGCGTTAGAAGACAATGTGGAATGTGGTGCAATTCTGCAACAAATATGCTCTGTGCGTGGTGCTATTAATGGTTTAATGAATGAGATGTTAGAGGTTCATTTAAAAGACACTTTAGTATCAGGTGAAACCACAGAACAACAACGAAAAGAAGAATTGGCTGAAATCGCCAAGATTCTAAAATCATATTTAAAATAGATCTGTATAAGGAATTATTCCATGAAGTCACGTGCTGCCGTTGCGTTTGGTCCTGGTCAACCTCTTCAAATTGTTGAAGTTGATGTTGCACCACCGAAGAAAGGTGAAGTATTAATCAAGATCTCCCATACCGGTGTGTGTCATACAGACGCATTTACTTTGTCTGGGGATGATCCTGAAGGTGTTTTTCCGGCTATTCTCGGGCATGAAGGTGCTGGTGTTGTAGTTGAGGTGGGTGAAGGCGTGACTAGCGTCAAACCAGGTGATCATGTTATTCCACTTTACACTGCTGAATGTGGCGAGTGCGTATTCTGTAAATCTGGAAAATCGAACTTGTGTATTTCCGTTCGCGAAACTCAAGGTAGAGGCGTAATGCCAGATGGCACAACTCGTTTTTCCTACAATGGTCAACCGATTTACCACTATATGGGCTGCTCAACGTTCAGTGAATACACGGTAGTGGCAGAAGTATCATTGGCTAAAATCAATCCTGAAGCCAATCACGAACATGTCTGCTTACTGGGTTGTGGTGTAACAACGGGTATCGGTGCAGTACACAACACGGCTAAAGTACAAGAAGGTGATAGTGTTGCGGTCTTTGGTTTAGGTGGTATTGGTCTGGCAGTCGTACAAGCCGCACGTCAAGCTAAAGCAGGGCGTATTATTGTGGTTGACATGAATCCAGATAAATTTGCGCTGGCAAAAGAGTTTGGTGCAACGGACTTCTTGAACCCTAAAGACTACGACAAACCAATCCAGCAAGTCATTGTCGAAATGACTGGCTGGGGTGTAGATCATTCATTTGAATGTATTGGCAACGTGAATGTAATGCGTGCAGCCCTTGAAAGTGCACACCGTGGCTGGGGACAATCCGTAATTATTGGTGTAGCTGGCGCAGGTCAAGAAATCTCTACCCGTCCATTCCAACTAGTTACTGGTCGTAAATGGTTAGGTTCTGCTTTTGGTGGCGTAAAAGGTCGCACGCAACTTCCAGGAATGGTTGAAGATGCCATGAAAGGTAAAATTCAATTAGAACCATTTGTGACACATACGATGGGCTTGGATCAGATCAATGAAGCCTTTGATCTAATGCATGAAGGTAAGTCAATTCGTACTGTAATTCATTACGAATAATTCCGTCAGACCTTATACGATTCCATGCATGTGCATCATGAATGACATGCATGGAATCCTCTAAAACGGCACATTATCTGTAAAACAGATCTAACTGTGCAGGCATCGTGTATAGGTTTAATCAACCTGCCTACATTTTAAATCTTTATCACTATTCTCTGTGGAGAATGTCAGACTCTTTGTTTACTCGATTTCTCATGAAGTCTTGCTCAACATAGGTAATTGATTATGGAAATAATTGAGAAACATGCTTCTTTTGGTGGATCGCAAGAAGTGTATCGCCATCAGTCAATAGCATTAAACTGTTCAATGAAATTCTCAATATATCTGCCACCTCATGATAAAGATGAGCGGTTGCCAGTTTTATATTGGTTATCAGGACTGACTTGCAACGAACAGAACTTTATTACTAAAGCCGGAGCACAAAAGTATGCGGCTGAACATAAAGTCATTATTGTTGCACCAGATACCAGCCCACGTGGAGAGGATGTACCAGATCATGCAGATTATGATTTAGGCCAAGGCGCAGGATTCTATGTAAATGCAACAAAAGCACCCTGGTCACAGCATTTCAAAATGTATGATTATATTGTGGAAGAGCTCAGAAATCTGATTGACCTGAATTTTCCGACCAACCAAGTCCAAAGCATTATGGGGCATAGCATGGGTGGTCATGGTGCATTAGTAATTGGTTTAAAAAACCCTGAGCTGTATAAAAGTATTTCTGCTTTTGCACCAATTGTTGCACCTAGCCAAGTACCTTGGGGGAAAAAGGCTTTCACACACTACCTAGGTGAAACCGAAACTTTATGGAAAAGCTATGATGCGATTGAATTAATCAAAAACGCTGAAGTTCATTTACCTCTTTTAGTCGATCAGGGAACAGCTGATGATTTTCTTGAAGAACAGTTAAGGCCTAAGCTTCTTAGTGATATTTGTTTGGAACAAGAATATCCTCTTACACTTAACCTAAGAGAAGGCTATGACCATAGCTATTACTTCATTGCGAGCTTTATAGAGAAACATATAGAGTTTCACAGCAAATTCCTAGCAAAATAACTTTCATGGATATGAGGATGTGCAATGTTGTTCTTGAATGCTTCTTGAGCAATATTTTTTGATTCAAATGTTAATGATATTAACTTGAATAAATTCATAGCATTATGTCGAAATAAGAACCTAAATTTTGGCTCAGCTATGGGAATTTTTTTAACTCTTATACAACAAAACTTTCTGACATGCATACATTAGCAATGTCAGAATCAGTTTGAATTCTAATCAATTGTGGAGTTTTAGTCATGCTTAAAACAGCTTTATATGTCCGTCTTGAAGCTAAACCGGGTAAAGAAGACGAAGTGGAAGCTTTCCTTAAAGCCGGTTTACCTATTGTAATGGAAGAACCTGCGACAGTTGCGTGGTTTGGCTTACGTCTTGGACCTACAACATTTGGTATTTTCGATGCATTTCCTGATGAGGCGGGTCGCCAAGCACATTTATCTGGCAAGGTTGCAGCTGCTTTGATGGCTCAGGCCGATGAGCTATTTTCAGAGCCACCGTCAATTGAAAAAGTAGATGTTTTGGCGAGTAAACTACCAGCTCATTCTGACGCCTAAATGTATGAAAGTGCTGCCTGAAATTTCGAATGAAAGGCAGCACTTCAACCCTGTGAGGTTTGTCGGAGGCTTTTTATTCAATTTGGGCTAATTTATTTAATGGCTTAATCTTATCATTTACATGGGTCAATATCCAAAACAGGGTAAATAAACGAATGCACCTATGTACATGCTTTATATTGAACCAATCTGTCTAATTTAGTGTCGCATTTGTACATCTGTTAAACCGTGCCAATCTGCTTTTAAATATTCAATCAGCTCTGTTTTGTATAAGCCATTCACTGTTTTATCCAATGCGTTCACGACCATGTCAGTAGTCATACGTGTTGATACCTTTCATCCAACAATCGCTCGTGAAAATACATCAATAATAAAAGCGGTATAGAACAAGCCTGAATTTTTTTAACCATCACTAAAGTTGCAAGCTGAAACAATTTTTATAAAAATAGACGACTGGTCTATTTTTAGGTATAGTTAGCACATGGTGCAGGCAAAAGCCGTAGTGTTGTCCGATTTTTTAAAAGTTTATTTGATTAATAACGGTGGTTTTTCAAATCAATTAACTGATCATCCTAGGATAAAAATATGCTGAATTTTAACTTTTATAATCCGACCCGCATTATTTTTGGTGGCGATACAATAGCTAAAATCAATGACTATGTGCCTACAGAAGCAAAAGTATTAATGTTGTTTGGTGGTGAAAGTGCACGTAAGAATGGTACTTTAGCTGAAGTGCGTGAAGCATTAGGTGCAAGAGAAATTCATGAATTTGGCGGAATTGAGCCGAATCCGAGTTATGAAACCCTCATGAAAGCTTTAGAGCTGATTCGTGAACAAAAGATTGATTTCTTGATGGCTGTCGGTGGTGGATCGGTAATTGACGGTACTAAATTTATTGCAGCAGCAGTCAATTATACAGGGGATACATGGGAGATTCTAGAAACCCATGGTAATAAAATTACCCAAGCTTTGCCTTTTGCGAGTGTACTCACCCTTCCGGCAACTGGTTCAGAAATGAATAGCGGTGGTGTAGTAACCAGAAAATCGACCCAAGCCAAATTGTCATTTAGCAGTCCCTATGTTTTTCCGCAATTTTCCGTACTCGATCCGAATAAAACCTTTAGCTTGCCGACGCGCCAATTAGCAAATGGCGTAGTCGATGCATTTGTTCATGTCATGGAACAGTACTTAACTTACCCTGTCAATGCACAAGTACAAGATCGTTTTGCCGAAGGTCTATTGCAAACTCTGATTGAGATTGGACCGAAAATCTTGGACGATTCAGCAGATTATGACACGCGTGCGAATTTGATGTGGGCTGCTAGCATGGCACTGAATGGGCTAATTGGAGCTGGTGTACCACAAGATTGGTCAACCCATTTGATTGGGCATGAGCTCACGGCTTTACATGGTATTGATCATGCTCGTACCTTGGCCATTGTGTTGCCGGCCAATCTACAAGTGCGTCGTCAAGAGAAGCGAGAAAAATTACTACAATATGCGGCTCGTGTCTGGCAGATTGTCGAAGGTGATGAAGAACAACGTATTGATACTGCTATTGCTCGTACTCGAGCCTTCTTTGAGCAACTTGGATTGCCGACTCGTCTTAGCGATTATGGACTGGGGGAGACAGATATTGAGATCATCATTACGCAACTTAAATCACACAATCTGACACAGCTAGGCGAACATAAAAATGTTTCATTAGAGATCAGTCGCCAAATTCTCGAGACGAGCATCTAAATAAGCTTATCTGTCATGGTCACGCCACACGACAAGTGATCATGCAACAATGCTCCTCAATCCTGAAAATTATCGGAGAAATAACATGAAAATTTTAATCGTTTTAACCTCACATGATCAACTGGGCAATACTGGTAAGAAAACAGGTTTCTGGCTAGAAGAACTTGCTGCACCGTATTACACCTTTATTGACTCTGGTGCTGAAGTTACGCTGGCGTCGCCTCAAGGTGGGCAGCCACCACTAGATCCGAAAAGTAATTTAGCAGAAGCACAAACTGAAACCACGCATCGTTTTGAAGCAGATCCAACTGCAATGCAAGCATTGGCACAGACGCATAAACTTAGCGAAATCTCTGTCGCTGATTATGATGCAGTGTTTTATCCAGGCGGGCATGGTCCATTGTGGGATTTGGCAGAAGATCCGATTTCAATTTCTCTGATTGAACAGGCGATTCAGTCTGGCAAACCTGTTGCAGCAGTGTGTCATGCCCCAGGTGTTCTTCGTCATGTGAAAGCGAGTAATGGAGCGCCTTTAGTTAGCGGTAAATCCGTGACAGGTTTTACCAACACTGAAGAAGAAGCAGTAGGTTTGACTGAAATTGTACCATTTTTAGTCGAAGACATGCTTAAAGAAAACGGTGGTCATTATTCTAAAGTAGATGATTGGCAAGCATATGTTCAAGTAGATGGCTTGCTGGTTACTGGACAAAATCCAGCATCTTCTGCTGCAACCGCTACAGCATTACTTCAATTGTTGAAATAAAGAGTAGCTAGTGCCTGTTGTGGTGCTTAGTAGTGAATAAAACTTCTGACTCTGAGTAACTGGCGCAATAAGCAAAATAACCCTCACTTAATGGTGAGGGGCCTGAGTGAATAGCTTTCCTTCCTTTAATTTTTATGAATCTTCACTTTTTAATAGAAATTTAGTTGCTCTCAGCGCTTGATGTAATGGTGTTTTATCTTTTTGCAACTTACTCAGTAATGCTGCACCTAACCACATTTGGTAAAGTACTTGTGCTAACGTCGAGGCCTCAGTATCTGCTTGGATAGATTGATCCTGTTTACCCAAATCAATTAAACCAGCAATACGTTGGATTACATCATCGACGCCAGCGGACATAATAGAGCGCATATCTTCGGATAGATCGGCAACTTCTGCGGCAAGTTTCACAATTAAACAGCTATCCGCCCAACCACACTGTGTTTCAGGATCTTCTATCCATAAATTAAAATACTCAATCAGCTTTTGATAAGGCGATTTATCACTACGCCATACATCATTTAAACGGACTTGGTAATTATCTACATAATGCTGTACCAATTCACATCCGAAAGCTTCCTTAGATTGGAAATAATGATAAAACGAGCCTTTAGGGATCTCACAGCTCTGTAAAATTTCCTGTAATCCTACACCGGTAAAACCTTTATGCAAAATCAGGTCTGAACTGGTGTTAAGAATGTGTAAGCGCTTCGCTTCAGACTTTTTAATAGGAGTAGGCTTCATATTAATTATTTACTCTATTGTAAAAATAGACCAGTCGTATTGTTTTTTATTATAACTCATCTACAATGGATGTAAAGAAATTTTAATCTTAATTTTTGATTGTGAAGAGAAATACTTCTAAATAAAACATGGAGTTATATGTGTGAAAACAGTTATTAATCAACGCATCGTTTTAGCTAAACGGCCAGTGGGTGAGCCAAAACACAGCGATTTTCGTATTGAGCAAGTTGAGCTCAATGAACTTAAACAAGGCGAGATATTGTTAAAAACCATTTACTTGTCACTCGATCCTTATATGCGTGGTCGCATGAGTGATGCTTCTTCATATGCAGCACCAGTGAAACGAGGCAAATATGTTAGTTCCGACTTAATTTGGCACAGAGCTTGAAAAAGAAGAAATTACCGATTTTGATTAGAGGTGTCGAATCTCTATCAATAAAGCTAACTTTTCATGTTGCATACTAACGCCGCCATAAACGGCGCGAGCTTGCGAGCGTGGCGACCGAAGGGAGCGAATTTGATGGCTTTGTTAGCTTAATAACCCACAACTCCCTTGCACTCACCATTTATCATTGTCCCGTAACACTTTTTTCGGAGTACATTACTTGGGCTTGGGTTAATAGTGCCAGCACAGCGACCGCTAACCACCGCCCCTATGCATTCGCTAGAATTATAAATTGGAGTTCCTGATTTTTGGTTGTTATTAAAAGAAGGCTGGTTCAATGGCATAGGGATGTACCGGTACTGAGCCGCCGCTTGTTGATTTGCCGCCTGCATTCCTTCACCAACTGCCGTGGCTATTGCAGCGGTTGCCTCTAAAGCTCTCGCCCAAGTCTCAGCTCTTTCTCTTCTAGAAATTTCAACCACCTTCAAGCCAAGCTGGTAGTCGCCCTCCATACCCTCAGTCTCAATGACTATGGTCGGGCGTAATTTTTCACACCACTCCATGTTCTCTTCGCGAGTGTTCGAGCGTGATTTCGTATAGATGGTTTTGTATGTATTGTTGTAAAGATCAGAATCAAGCTCCATCACAGTTAAGAGTTTTGAAGCAGCAATTCGATAATTAATGTAATCCCTGTCATTTTCGTTTATTGCGAGACAGTCAGCACTCAAGACGTCATAGGCAGCCATGTATTTACCATACTGATCCCAACCTTTGGCTTTTTGTAATGCGCAACCAGAGGTTGCTGCGATAGCTGCACCAAAAATGGTCAGAATTATGAATTTTCTCATTTAATACTCCAATGTTGCTTTTAAAGCTAACGCCGGAGTTAAGCCGCCGCGCGTAGCGCGGTCGGCTTGAACGAATTGTTAGACATCATTTACCAACTGACTTGATGATCTCGCCTTTCACAAAGCGAATAAATTCTTCCAAGTGATCTGCGCGTGAGGCCAAGTGATCTTCTTTTTGTCCCAGATAAGCTTGCTTAGCTTCAAGTAAGACGGGCTGATACTGGGCAGGTAGGCGTTTTATTGCCCAGTCGGCAGCGACATCCTTCGGCGCGATTTTGCCGGTTATTGCGCTGTACCAAATGCGGGACAACGTAAGCACTACATTTCGCTCATCGCCGGCCCAGTCGGGCTGCGAGTTCCATAGCTTCAAGGTTTCCCTCAGCGCCTCGAATAGATCCTGTTCAGGAACCGGGTCAAAGAATTCCTCCGCTGCCGGACCTACCAAGGCAACGCTATGTTCTCTTGCTTTTGTAAGCAGGATAGCTAGATCAATGTCGATCATGGCTGGCTCGAAGATACCCGCAAGAATGTCATTGCGCTGCCATTCTCCAAATTGCAGCTCGCGCTTAGCCGGATAACGCCACGGGATGATGTCGTCATGCACGACAAGGGTGACTTCTATAGCGCGGAGCGTCTCGCTCTCGCCAGGGAAAGCCGAAGCCTCCATAAGGTCATTGAGCAATGCTCGCCGCGTCGTTTCATCAAGCTTTACGGCCACAGTAACCAACAAATCAATATCGCTGTATGGCTTCAGGCCGCCATCCACTGCGGAGCCGTACAAATGCACGGCCAGCAACGTTGATTCCAGATGGCGCTCAATGACGCTTAGCACCTCTGATAGTTGGTTCGAAATTTCGATGGTCACCGCTACCCTCATGATGTCTAACTACAGTTATACGGCAAATTTGCCGCATAACCAAAATGAATTTGCAACATAACTATTTTGACATCCTATTTTTTTCTCGTTATATTTCAAATACCTTAAAGATTAAAAACATACTTGTCAAGTTGTGATAATCCAAAATTAAACGCATAAGCAACCACCAAAACTATTAGAAAAAGTCGCTTATACAGGACGATACAGATATTGAAGCCTATCAACAGAACGAGCCTATATCCAATGGATTAAACGCTACATCCTTTATCATAACAAACAACACCCAAGTATTTTAAACGAAACACATATTAAAAGTGATCTGTCATATTTAGTGAATAATAACGGCGTGAGCAAATCAACCCACAAACGAGCACTCAGTCTATTACTCTTTCTTTATCACCATGTATTAAATATCACTCTGGCATATATTGATAGGGGCTTAGGAAGTTAAGCATATTTAAAATTATGGTAACTTCCTTATATGAAAGCAAAAATAGATGCTATTCCCGTTCTAGAATCGCAGAAGCAAAATTCAGGCAAATTATTCGCTTTTTTGCCATGGATTTTACTGCATCTGATACTGCTAAACTCACTAATATTTCTGTGCGATCTATCCATACTATTTACATCAAATTGCATAAAAAGATCGCTGTCCAGTGTGAAAAAATATCTCCCTTCAATGGCATCGTTGAACTGGATGAATCCTACTTCGATGCTCGTCGTGTTCGAGGTAAACGAGGTCGAGGTGCTTCAAGTAAAACGATTGTATTCGGTCTGCTCAAAGGAGATGGAAATGTTTATACAGAAATTGTTCCTGATTGTTCCAAAGCCACGCTACAAGGAATTATTCGTGGGCATCTGCATCCGTACGGTGCAATTCACCGACATTTTCATTGTATTTCACAATATCCCAATCAGCATAATAAGCACTTAACTCACCCGCTTTAAAACTAAAAGGGAAGTCCCGTTGCACAGGGTAATCTTCAGTATTCATCGCGCAAACAATTAAGTTAAAGCCTTGAGGTTTGGTCGCTTGCTGCATATGTTGAATAAGGGGAGGGATAGTTTCAGGCGCCAAAAACATCATTACTACTATACAGTTGATGAAGTCATATTCACCAGTAATAGTGGCATCCTGATTGAAATCCCGAACAGCAGTTTGAATAGATGAAATCTGTTCTGCAGCAATAATTTCATTTAATTTTTGGATACTCGTTGGGTTCACATCCCAAGCATCCACTTGAAAACCATTTTGGCTCAAATACAGCGCATTTCGGCCTGTACCACAGCCAACATCCAAAGCTTTACCCGCGTTTAACTGCTGAAGCGCCTCTAAAATTTCAGAATGTGTTGGGCTTAATTTGTATTTTTTAACAAAATAATCTTGAGGCCAACAATAAAAACTGAGCTGACATTCAATATCATCACTGGCAGATACAATTTTATGCCACACTTGTGGTTCAATAAAAGGTGGTTGATTTTCCACAGAAAAAATATGCTCAGATTGTACTTCGCCAGATTCTTGCAGCATCGAAAAATGCAATTCGCCTTTTAAAATAGTCAACTTTGCCCAGGTGCCGACTTGGGTATTGTGTTGTTTTTTGAACCCTTGTGGAATCGAGTCATAATTCCAAATTGGAAGTTGCTTATAACAGATCAATTCTTGTTGCATCATAAACTCCAGTTGAGCCAATTCTGATGAGGTAAAACTTCATATTGATTCGGGTCTTATATAGATGGATAAATATCATCCACATCTCAGCATAACATTGCAGACCTGTTTCAGCTATCTTCTGAATTTTATTCATCTCATTAAAACTAAAATTATTTAAACAACGTAGATGGCTAAAAATACTAAACTGAAAAAATATTCACCAAAATTGCATGATTTTCATGTCTATTCAGTTTTGAATGATTTACCATAAGCCGTTTAAATTCATTGAATTATTCCGTGTTTATTCAAGCCAATCAGTACGTTATTCCAACACAGCAGCACGATTATCCTGAATGGCATCGTGGGCGTGAGCGTTATGCACTTTGGTATTTGACTGTTCAAAATCTAGCTTTAGAACGCTATTTACAACAATTAAAACAGCAATTTTCAGACGTGTTATTTCGCCCAAACACACGTCAGTTTCATATCACTTTCTATATTTGTGGATTTTATGCAGCAAAAAAATATTGGGAAGATGACTTTCTCGAATCACAGTTTCAACAACAAGTTCAGGCCTTACGGCAGTTGCGACTCAAGCCTTTTCAACTGAAAGTTGGCGGCATTAATAGTTTTGACAGTGCTTTATTTGTAGATGTACAAGATCAATCACAGCAACTGGCGCACATACGACAGGCACTTAGCGCAGGCGGGGCTGAAATCGCAGCCTTGCAGTATCATCCACATATTACTTTGGGCTTATATCAAACATCGTGTCCAACTAATCTGATTTTGCAGCGTATTCAAAATCTCCCTGTGCACTATTTCAATTTAGATATCCATCAATTAAATTTTGGTTATTATCAAGCTCACACTTTACAAGGTCAGTTATTTAGCACACATCAATTTCCTTTGGAGCACATGTGATTCAACTTATTTTGGGTGGTGCACGTTCGGGTAAAAGCCGTTTGGCTGAACAAATTGCGCAGCAACTTGGTAAATCCGTCATTTATGTAGCAACCGCGCAAGCGGGCGATGTAGAAATGCAGGCGCGGATTCAGCATCATCAACAACAGCGTCCGCAGACTTGGCAATTGTGCGAAGAGCCTTTGTATTTGGCGGAGCAGTTAAAGATGCTGGATCATCCGAATGCTGTGATTTTAGTAGATTGTCTGACCTTGTGGATGAGTAATTTGTTGATGCAATCTGCAGAAAGCTTTGCCGAACAACAAATTTCAGCATTGCTCGAAGTTTTACCTCAGTTGCAAGCCGATATTATTTTAGTGAGCAATGAAACAGGTTTGGGCGTTGTACCGATGGGCGAAATAACCCGAAAATTTGTCGATGAAACAGGGCGATTACATCAGCAATTGGGACAAATTGCAGACAAAGTGCAGTTCTGTGTCGCAGGTTTTCCAATGCTTTTAAAAGGAGAGAATTAATGACTTGGTGGTTTGCAGCGTGTCAAAAGCCGAACGAACACATGAAACAGCAGGCAATTGCACGTCAACTTCAATTGACCAAACCCACAGGTTCACTGGCAATATTGGAAAATATTGCGATTCAATTGGCAGCTTTGCAAGGCACAACGCAGCCACACATTAAACGTCCGTGGATATGTATTTTCGCGGGCGATCATGGCGTGATGGAGGAAAATATTTCTGCCTATCCACAAGCGGTGACTAGGCAGATGCTACAAAATTTTGCTACGGGTGGGGCATGTATCAGCGTCATCGCCCGACAATATCAGGCGCATTTACAAGTGGTGGATTGCGGTACGGTTGGGGATGCCTACGAATATGCAGGAGTCGAACGGCATTGTATTCGTGCAGGCACAGCGAATTTTGCCAAAGCCTGTGCCATGACTGAACAAGAGTGTGCAGATGCGATGGCGCTTGGACGCCAAAGTGTGGAAGATGCCATTGCACAGCAGGCCTCGATTTATGTCGCAGGTGAAATGGGCATCGGAAATACTTGTTCGGCATCAGCTTTATCTTGCTTTTTATTACAAGAACCTGCTGAAGCCTTGACTGGAGTAGGCACAGGAATTGACACTGCGCAATTGCAACATAAAAAACAGGTGATTGATGCTGCTTTAGCTCTGCATCAAAATTATGTACAACATGATGCTTTTAAAGCTTTATGTGCAGTGGGTGGATTGGAAATCGCTGCAATGGTAGGTGCGTATATTCGCTGTGCACAGTTGGGCTTGCCGATGGTGGTCGATGGTTTTATCAGCAGTGCTGCTGCATTAGTTGCCGTGCGTTTAAATCCTCAAGTCCGTGAATGGATGTTATTTGGGCACCAATCGGCTGAATTTGGACATCGTCGCTTATTAGAAGCCTTAGATGCACAAGCCTTGCTGCATCTAAATTTACGTTTAGGTGAGGGGAGTGGCGCGGGAGCTGCATTGGGCATCATTCAACTGGCCTGCGCCTTGCATAATCAAATGGCGACTTTTGCTGAAGCCGCGGTTATAGGTGAGAAAGTATCTTCATGATCATGTTGGATTTGTTAAGACATGGCGAAACTGAGTTGGGACATACTTTGCGTGGTTCAACCGATGATGCTTTGACTTTAGAAGGTTGGCAAGACATGCAGCGGACTTTAGACACGGCAATATCTACAGGGCAACGATGGGATATGGTGGCGAGTTCACCTTTACAGCGCTGCTTACAAGTTGCCCAGTTCGTTGCTCAAGCACAACAATTACCACTGTATATTGATGCACAATTTCAGGAAATGCATTTTGGTGAATGGGAAGCAATTTCCACCCAAGCTTTATATGAACAATACCCTGAAGATTTAGCTAAATTTTGGATCACACCGACCCAGTTTGCTCCACCACAAGCAGAATCTTTACTCAATTTTCAGCAGCGTGTTTTGCAAGGTTTGTCCGATCTAAACCAATATTTACAACAACTTGAGCAACAACCTAAACGTGTGCTATTGGTCACGCATGGCGGGGTAATTAAACTGCTCAAAGTATTGGCGCAGAAACACCCCTTAGATGATATTTTAAAAATGTCTGCAGCGTTGGGGCAATTGAGTTCATTCCAATTACATCCCAATGGCACGATTGCTATGCAGGGACAAACATGACACCTTTTTGGATCGCTTTGCAATTCCTGAGTACTTTCCCTGTTTCTTTAAAACAGATGCCAACTGCAGCGCAAAACGCACAATCATTGTTGTTTTATCCGCTTGTTGGCTTATTAATCGGGGCTTTGCTTTGGGGAATGGCGCATTTATTGCAATTTCTGCCTTTGGTGCTCAGTAGCAGCTTAATTTTAGTGCTCTGGATTTGGCTAACAGGCGGTTTACATTTAGATGGACTGGCGGATACTGCCGATGCATGGGTCGGCGGTTTTGGCGATCCTGAACGTAGCTTAGACATCATGAAAGATCCAAGCAGCGGCCCGATTGGGGTGTTGAGTTTGCTGATCTGCTGCTTATTAAAATGGTCTGCACTGTATGTATTGCTTGAGCAACAGTATTTAGCGTTTTTGCTGTTTGTACCTGTATTAGGACGATTAAGTGCTTTGGTTTTATTTTTAAGCACGCCTTATTTGCGTGCCAACGGTTTGGGTACTTCTATTCAGGCGAATTTACCCAAAATAGGCACAAAAATTGTGATTGCATTGACCTTGTTTGCTACTGTGTTTTGGGGATGGATGGGCTTGGTGGCCGTTCTGACTTTTATTCTCAGCACCTTGTATTTGCGATATAAATTTATGCAGCGTTTAGGTGGAATTACAGGCGATACCGTTGGCGCGAGTATTGAAATAACAGAAAGCATGATGTTATTGGCTATTGCGATTCTTTGGTTTTTAATACATTAGCTTTTAAACATTTTTTTCTTGTTTCAAGCGCGTTAAAAATTTATATAAATTAAGTGATTGAATTTGCATGTATTTATGCACTCAATTTTAGCCAACATGTAGATGAATTTGTCATTTGTCGGAAAGTTTCTAAATTAGATTTGCAATTTTTTTAAATTATGATAATAGTAATTTATATCTATCAGCCTTGATGGCATTTGTATCTCAGGATGAGATCACAAACGTGATGTATAAATTTCAAAAGGAATGTCATTTATGATCAAACTGTTAAAGAAAATTTTCTGTATCCATATTTATGAATATGACGCAATGGAAGAAATCGGGGCGCATTTAGAGTGTCGCAAGTGTGGGGATTCTAAGACACAATAATGTTAAGTATTGAATCTGTATTAACACCCAGTGAGTCTCTATGGCTCACTTTTTTATTTTAGGCTAACAGCTTGAATATTTTGTTTAATCTTGCCTGCATTTATTCATCTTAAAACTAGATTTATCATTCCCGCAGCTTTGCTAGAGATACTTTTTATCCTGTGCGGTTTGGTTTATGCAAGCGTGATTAAATTTTCTATCTTCTGCATACTTTATCCGACTAAGTATTCCGCTTAAAATCTCGTAATCAGAAATATTGCACCGACCGTATCTATGACTAAAAACTTTCAAGAAAAAACGTATATTGTAGATGACAATCTGACAGATACTTTGACTTGGTTGCTGCATCATCAGGATTGTTACGATCGGTTTTATTATGATGCGATTCAGCAACAACTGACGGTAGAACATGCCAACGGGATAGATATCATTAAAGCAGGGCAGTATTTGAATGCCAGTTACGGAATTTTAATCACTTCTTAAAAGCATTGCCGAACAGACTTATTTTGCTGGATAAAGATTAAATGTGACACAAAAAACAAAGTCCCTTTACGGGACTTTTATATTTGGATGGAAGCCAAGAACTTTAAGCCATTGCCATCGCATCTACCGACAATTCCGAAACCGTTGGCTTGGCACGTTCAGGAACTAAACCTAGTTTTTGGAACAATTGTTTGTCTTTGCCTTCGCCTGCGTTTGGTGTGGTCAACAGTTTTTCACCTGAGAATAATGAGTTCGCACCTGCCATAAATGCCAGTGCCTGATCTGAGTCAGACAACGATTCACGTCCTGCAGATAAACGAATATAACTGTTTGGCATAATAATACGCGCCACTGCAATAGTACGAATCCATTCAATGACATCGAGTTTTTCGACTTTAGCCAGTGGTGTGCCTTCAATTGGAACCAACATATTGATTGGCACAGATTCAGGGTGCAACGGCAAAGTTGCCAATTCATGCAATAAACCAATACGGTCTTGAGTGTCTTCACCTAAACCAACAATACCGCCACTGCACACTTTCATACCTGTTTGACGGACAATATCCAACGTATTTAGGCGGTCATCGAAGCTGCGGGTACTGATGACATTAGGATAATATTCACGAGAGGTGTCTAGGTTGTGGTTGTAATAATCTAAGCCCGCATCTTTTAAACGTTCTGCCTGAGATTGGTTTAACATCCCCAAAGTCATGCAAGTTTCTAAGCCGAGTGCTTTGACTTCACGCACCATTTCTAAAACATACGGCATATCGCGTTCATGCGGATTACGCCATGCAGCGCCCATACAAAAACGTGAAGAACCTGATGCTAAAGCTTCTTTAGCCTCTTGAATGACTTTATCAACCGCAATGCGTTTTTCAGCTTCAAGCTGTGAATCATAATGTGCAGACTGCGAGCAATATTTGCAGTCCTCAGGGCATTTACCTGTTTTAATCGACAATAAGGTACTGACTTGTACAGTATTGGCAGCAAAATGTTGGCGATGCACACGCTGTGCTTCAAAGACTAAATCCAGAAAAGGCTGTTCGTATAACTGCTGAATTTCTTCTCGAGTCCAATCATTGCGTACTGACATAAGTAAAAGTCCATGATCCCTATTATTCATAGTCTGTATCATACACAAATAGTTTGAATCAGAAAGGCATAATCTCCCAATTTCATAGTAAATATTCAACAGAATAAAAATAAAATCATGCAGTCTATTTAGTTGCAAACTTAAGCAATTTTTCTGATATTTCGCTGCAAAATTTATTTTTATGGATTATTATTTTGCTATGAATTGGTTGCTAAAATTTAGTTAATTGCATAAATTGGCAAGAAAGCTGCACTCAAAATATCGCACTATTTTGGTTGTTATTTTTGTTTAAATTTTGGGCTGTTTAAGCAATTGTTCCTGAATGGCCCAATCCATATGGATTTGCACAATCTCATCATGCTGTGCTCGCGTTTGCTGCAAAGTTTGCAAAATCTGTGCTGAAAAAGGGGCATTTCCAAGCCCGATGGCAATATTACGCATAAAACTTTGATAGCCTGTGCGACGCAATGGACTACCTTCAGTTTTGGCTAAAAACGTACTTTCATCCCATTGCCATAAATCTAGCAAGCTGACCTGATCTAAGGCATGTCGAGGATGAAAATCATCCACCGTGGTGACTTGGGCAAAGCTATTCCACGGGCAAATCAGTTGGCAATCATCACAACCAAACACACGATTACCAATGCCACGGCGTAATTCTTCAGGAATCACACCTTGATATTCAATGGTTAAATAAGCGATACATTTGCGCGCATCCAACATATAAGGTTCAACAATGGCCTGTGTTGGGCAAATGTCGATGCAGGCTGTGCAAGAACCGCAATGCGAAGTTGCAGGTGCATCAAAAGGTAAATCTAGTGAAGTAAACAACTCACCCAATACAAAAAAAGATCCAGATTTTTTATGAATTAGTAAGGTGTGTTTGCCTGTCCAACCCATGCCTGCACTTTCTGCAAGCGACTTTTCAAAAATTGGGGCTGAGTCGGCAAAAGGGCGTGATTCAAACTCGCCCACTTTTTCACGAATACGTGTCACAAGGGTTTTGAGGCGTCCGCGCATGACTTTGTGATAATCGCGTCCACGTGCATAACGGGCTATAATTGCAGAATTAGGTGCATCGGGAATATGTCGTGGACGTGGTGTTTCCACCAAATAATTCATGCGCACACAAATAATGCTTTTGGTATTCGAGACTAATAGTGTGGGATTGGCGCGCTTGTCTAAATTTTCTTCTAGAAACTTCATATCGCCATGATAACCACGTTTTAAATATTCCTGAAAACGTGCTAATTCTGCTTGAGCATCTGGTTTGGCAATGACACAATCAGCAAAACCAAGCGCCAAAGCTTGCGCTTTAATCCACGCTTTCAAGGCGACTGGATCGTCTTGATACAGAGAAATTTGTGCTGAAGTGGTGGATTTTGCCATAACAAAATAGAAGGGAAGAAAATGCCGCAGCAAGTGTACCATAGCCCTGTTTATCATAGCCAAAGTATTCAAGCGTGGGAGCAACGCTGGTTTGCTCGCCAAAACAGTTCTTACGGTTTAATGCAGCAAGTGGCGTGGACACTGCATTTACAACTTCGCAAAATTTTTGCAGCACAGCCATCTACAATACAAAAAATTGCCGTGTGTTGTGGACAAGGCAATAACGCGGGTGATGGCTATTTAACTGCAAAATATTTAAAACAAGCAGGTTTTCAAGTCGATATTTATGCTATATCGCGCGGTACATCGTCAGATTTACATCAGGCTTTTTTAGAAGCTGAGGCAGAACAAGTTAATATAATTCAAGGTTTTGCGTTTCAACAAAACTATGACTGCTACATTGATGCACTATTTGGTATTGGTTTAGATCGTGCTTTAAATGATGAATGGCAGTCGATTATTCACACAATGAATCAACAAGCAGGCTTAAAAATTGCGGTTGATATTCCAAGCGGTTTAAATGCCAATACGGGGCAGCCATTGCCATGCGCGATTAAAGCCGATTACACTTTTACAGCTTTGGGTTTGAAAGCAGGCCTATTTACAGGGCAAGCACAGGAATATACGGGGCAGGTCGATGTGCTGGATTTGATTCCAGCCGATGCAGAACTCAAAGCTTTGGCAAAACTCACACCCCATACGATTCAATTACCCGCACGGCAGGCTTTTGGACACAAGGGCAATTATGGGCATGTGTTGATTGTGGGCGGGCACGCACAAATGGGGGGCGCTGTAATGATGGCTGCAGAAGCCGCATCGAGCGCAGGTGCAGGGAAAGTGACCGTAGTTTGTCATGCTAAACATCATGTGGCGATTTTAAGCCGTGCGCCAAATTTAATGTTGCGGGATATAGATGCACTGACAGGTGCAGAAATTCAACATTTAATTTCACAGGTCGATGCCGTGAGTTTAGGGATGGGACTAGGACGAGATGCTTGGGCGGAACAGCATTATGCAGACTGGTTTGCTGTACTCAATCAGTCCGAGGTAGAAGTGGTTTACGATGCAGATGCCTTATGGGTTTTGGCCAAGCAAGCGCATTCATTGCATCAGCCAGCCCAATTAAAACTAAATAGTTATGCCACACCTCATCCAGGTGAAGCTGCGACTTTGCTGAATACTACGGTTGCAGCCATTGAAGCAGACCGTATTGCCGCGATTCAGCAATTGCAGCAACGCTATGCAGGCGAATGGGTGTTAAAAGGTTCTGGCAGTTTGACTTTGCAAGCAGCATCTACAGTACCGCAAACTAGCGCATTGTGGATTTGTACTGCAGGCAATCCTGGTATGGGTACAGGTGGTATGGGGGATGTGTTGGCAGGTATGATCGCCAGTTTAAAAGCCCAGTTTCACAATCAAATTCAATTACATGAAATTGTCATGTTACATGCCTTGGCAGGGGATATGTTGGCACAGCAGGGCATGCGCGGTTTGCAGGCACAGCACATGAGCCAAGCGATTTATCAGGTTGTAAATCAGTAAAATATAAGCGATGACGACACTGATTTAGCGACGTCTGGAATTTGAGCGACTACGTCCACGTGCCATACCGCCCAGGGCATTGAGCACAGCGAACTTGGTCATGCTACCCGATGCGTGAGCATGACAAATTGCAGCAGCCAAAGCATCGGCAGCATCTTGTTGCGGTTTGATGGATAGATTTAATAATTTCATGACCATCATTTGCACTTGTTCTTTATCGGCAGCACCATAACCCACGACAGACTGTTTAATTTGGCGTGCGGTATATTCAGCCACTTGTAAATCTAAATTCACCAAAGCGGCAATCGCTGCACCACGAGCCTGTCCTAATTTCAAGGCAGAGTCTGGATTTTGCGCCATAAACACTTGTTCAACTGCAGCTTCAGTCGGGCCGTGAAATTTCACAATCCGCTCAATCCCTGCAAAAATTCGTTTTAAGCGCTCAGGCATTTCACTGGTTTCGGTGCGAATGGTTCCTGCATCTATAAAACGTAATTTAGCACCATCACGTTCAATAATGCCGTAGCCCGTTAGACGAGAACCAGGGTCGATTCCAATAATAAGTGACATGCCAAGCCTTAAAAATTACATCAAGTTGAATTATAGGAGTTTAAATCTCTTTTGTGTGGAGTAATTTCAAAACATTCGGTCAGTAAGATGCCATTTAAATAATTAGAATGTTTACCTCGCCACATTTTCAATTTTGGACTTCATTTTATTTTAAGTTTTGAGATGTATATCTTATATATGGTAGCAAATGAGAGCGGCCATGAAGCGGATCAATAGTCTAAATAGTGTGTGAAGTAAATTAAACGAGGTGTTTATGCGTTTTGCTTTGCAGCACGTCATCCTGAAATACCTTTCAAGGTAAAGCTTTTGGCATTGTTGGTCGCTGCTTATGCCATTTCTCCCATTGATTTGATTCCAGATTTTATACCTGTTTTGGGCTATTTAGATGACCTGATTTTAGTGCAATTGGGCATCATGTTGGTATTAGTGCCTGCCGAAGTAATGCAGCGCTGTTGTTTACGAACCGTTGCGATCAGTCAAAAATCCAAGGAGTTATATCGCAGCATCGGTTTTTATTGCGTTGAGGTTACTGTTAGCATATGCCGCGTATTTTTATCTTTATCGTTCAAATATATAGACGTATTGACTCTGTTATTAGGTAATGATGAAAATATTAATGACAGACATAACCTTTAAAAATACAATAATGCCCATATTGAAACAACAGCGAATCAAAAAAGCTTGATCCCGATGAAGCACTTGATTACTGCATTTTATTTATTTTATTGAGATTAGATTAATTTTCATGAAATTATTTCTTATTGTTCTAATTGGCTTAGTTCTTGAAGTCTTCGTCTGGATTGGTGTGGGCGACCTAGTGGGGAGCATGTGGTACGTGTTCTTTTGGTTTGTCGCTGCTTTCTTCATTGGTTTGAACTTGATTCGTAAATATTCTGCAGGCGTGATGCCGCAAATGCAGCAAATGCAAATGGGGCAGATGAGTGCCGATCCTGCGCTGAGCAATAATTTACCTAAAATTTTTGCGGGTTTTTTATTGATGATTCCAGGATTAATTAGCGATGTTTTAGCATTGCTGGTGATGATTCCTGCCGTACAAAATGCCTTTAAAGCGGCAATGATGAAAGCCATGATGAAACGTCAGCAAGCCATGATGGATCAAATGATGGGTGGCATGATGGGCGATATGAATAGCACGGGTAGAGCAGGTCAAAACCCGTTTGCAGATCTAATGCGCCAAGTGCAAGACATGCAAAATCAGCAGAGCGGTGGCCGTGATTCCAGTATTATTGATGGTGAGGCTCGCGAAATTACCCCTGAGGCGAAAAAAATTGAAATGAAAGATGTTAATCCACCTAAATAATATGGATGACGCTTGAGATAAAACCGAATCGCGCTGATTCGGTTTTTTTATGGTTGCTTTCATGAATGTTTTTGGTGAATGTTCAAATATTGAGAGGCTATTTAAAGCTTTATTTATTCTCTTGCTGCACAAGGTATAATCAGACTTTCAATTCTCCTGAAGTATTTATGTCTTTGTTACTCAGCATTTGTGCGTTGCATTTTGTGGCACAGCTTAGTCCAGGCCCCGATGTTTTATTAATTGCCAAAAGTGCAGCCAGCAATACCCGTCGTAATACCTTGCAGATTATTGCGGGTATTTCATCTGGGATTGTAATATGGGTGGTACTGACCCTATTGGGTTTTACGGTTTTGGTGCAGCAGTTTCCTTGGATTCAGCAAGTCTTAATGCTGATTGGCGGTTTATTTCTTGCCAAAATGGGATGGGGCATGTTGTCGGGTGGTTGGCAGAGTTGGCAGCAGCGCAAACAGTTTGATGATACTCAAGTACAAATTCCAGCCGCAAAAAATTACTTTTTAATGGGTCTATTCACCAATTTATCTAATCCGAAAACCTTAATTTATTTTAGTAGTGTATTCGCCTTGGCGCTGAGTTCATCGGCAAGTGCATCATTAAAAGCCCAATTGGCAGTGATTATTCCAATCCAAACCTTTGTCACATTTGCACTATTTATGTTGCTACTTTCTACACCAAAAATGAAAAAGTTATATCAGCATTCAGGTAGTTATATTGATATGGTGTCGGGTGCATTATTTTTATTGTTTGCTGTGTGGTTGTGGTTAGATGCATTGCGTATGTTTTAAAAAAAGTTTTGATGCCAATTAATCAGATGCTTTGATATCGTCCAAAGCCAAATTTGATGATTTTTCATTCGGTATTTCGGTTGCAGTCTCGTTTTCAGTTTTATCTAAATGATTGGGTTGATAAATACGGTTTGATGGCAAAGTTGCTTCTGTATTTTCTGAACCTTGGTATTTACGGCTACGGTTGGCACGTTCTCTCAAGCCGCCTTTTTTGATGAGTTGTATCACTTTAATTTTACTCCGCGTGATAAAAATATGCGTTGAAAGCCAAGCTTGAGTCTAAACTTCAAGTAATCGAGTATGCATAATTTTAGCATGGCATACTTATTTTAGATGGATAAAGTGACTGATTATTCAAAAATACGATTTGCGTGAAGAACAGAATTTTGACATTCTAATTTAGAAACAATTGTGTGGGCTAAATCATCTAAAAAATGTAGGCTACAATTCACAGTTGCTTAATTATAATTACACTGCATTAGGGTAGATAGTGTAACAATAAAAACAAGAATTACAGTGAAGTAGGAGAATACCTATGCTATATCATCAGTATCGTTGCGCATGTTGCAATCAGGCGGTGGAATCATCAAAAAAAGTATGTGGTACTTGTGGTTCACACAATATTCGCAGCCCGTCTAGTATCTGGTTATTGTGTATTTTGGCATGTTTAGCGGCAGCCGTTGTCTTTAAAGTGGTGCATATTTATTTGCAAGATTATCAAGAAGTGCCTGTGCAACAATCGGTGCTTGAAGTGATTCGTACGCAATAAGTCCTGCATCTAACTTAACGCTTATTTAGTCTATACTCGATTCAATAAATTCTGAGTCTTAAAATGGCTCAGAATTTATTGAACTTCTTTTTCAATTCATCATTCAACAGACTTAACTTTTTTATTCTTCAATCTAGATGAATAATTTAAAAAAAATGAGCGAATTTAAAAGTCAACTTGGTTAATGGCAGACAGGGAAGCATTCACCTCAAAAATCTTGCCATGTCTATTATTCACGCCACAACTTTCTAAACGTGCGCGATGCATTTGTAAATAGCGTTCAGCATTAGCCACATTATTCAATAGATAGATTGCGCTTGCTTCCAGAGCTTGACTATTCAATGTCCAAATTTTCCAAAGCATGCCAGTTTCTAGCTTAATACCTTCTGCAATTTCACGCTACGCTCATGCTCTCGCTAAATGAGCCTCCATAAGGGAATCTAGTTGAAGAATAACCGCCATGTTAAGCTCCTACATCATTATCTTAGATTGGCATTTTAAAATTTCATGAGTGATTTACCAAAACCTATTATTGGATATTATGGTTTGACAGCTAAATTTTAGATATAAAAAAGCCCACCGAAGTGAGCTTAATACATCTGAAAAGTTTTACATTACAGGCCTGCAGAAGCTTTCAAGGCTTCAACTTTGTCGGTTTTTTCCCATGTAAATGCAGTGTCAGAACCTTGACGACCAAAGTGACCATAAGCCGCAGTTTGTTTATACATCGGCTGTAACAGGTTCAGCATGTTGGTAATGCCGTATGGGCGTAAATCGAAGTGTTCACGCACCAAAGCAATAATTAACTCATCTGCTACTTTTGCAGTATTGAAAGTATTTATGGAAATTGAAGTCGGCTCTGCCACACCAATAGCATAAGACACCTGAATTTCACATTTGTCTGCCAAACCCGCTGCGACAATATTTTTGGCAACATAACGCCCTGCATAAGCAGCAGAACGGTCAACTTTAGATGGGTCTTTACCAGAGAATGCACCGCCACCATGACGCGCCATACCGCCGTAAGTATCGACAATGATTTTACGACCTGTTAGACCGCAGTCACCTACAGGGCCGCCAATCACAAACTTACCTGTTGGGTTGATGTGGAATTTGGTGTCTGCATGGAACATTTCTGCAGGAATCACTTTTTTCACAATTTCTTCAATTAAAGCTTCTTTAAGCTGAATTTGTGAAATTTCAGGATCGTGCTGAGTAGATAACACCACCGCGTCCAAACGTACAGGCACACCGTTTTCATAAGCAAAAGTCACCTGACTTTTTGCATCTGGGCGTAACCAAGGCAATGCACCACTGCGACGTAACTCAGCTTGCTTTTCCATTAAGCGGTGTGCATAAGAAATAGGGGCAGGCATTAACACATCAGTTTCACGGCTGGCATAACCAAACATCAAACCTTGGTCTCCCGCACCTTGATCTTCAGGCTTTTGACGGTCTACGCCTTGTGCAATTTCAGGTGATTGTTTACCAATCATGTTAATGATCGCACAAGTTGAACCATCAAAACCTAAGTCAGAATGATGGTAACCAATGCCATTTACGGTTTGACGAACAACGGCTTCAAAATCGACATTTGCAGTTGTTGTGATTTCACCTGCCAGTACAACCGCACCCGTTTTTACAAGCGTTTCACAAGCAACCCGCGCATAAGGGTCTTCTTTTAAGATTGCATCCAAAATGGCATCACTGATTTGGTCAGCCATTTTATCTGGATGGCCTTCGCTTACAGATTCCGAGGTAAATACAGCGTACTCGCGCATAAGTCCTATCACAGTTAAATTCAAAAGACGCAATATGTTACATCGAGTTAGACTTTAGAACTAGCGCATTACGACTAAATTGGCTGAATTTATTTCAATTCAATGACTTTTTATCGCATAACTTTAGCTAAAAAATAGATAAAGTATCAGTAAGACTATATTTTAGCTCAAAAATATTCATGTTGGCTAAAGCATGCTGTCATCATTTTAAACTGAGATGCACTTTATTTTTAAACAGTGAATCATTTTTAAAAACAATATTTTAGATTGATTTTTTAAAGGCTTTAAGGTGATTTTACCTGCATCAAGCTGCATTTTTAAAAGCCGTTTTAAAATTTAGGGCGATGGTTGTAATTCAATTTATTATGTGAAAAGTGAATAAAATTCAAGATGAATTAAAATCTGTCTATTATTTATACAGAACGCTGTTGTGTTTTGGGTTATTGCTTGGCATTTGATGTGATGTTGCTGCAATCGTGATATCACAATTCTATCCTGCGTCCATATATTGAAATATCTATAATTTAGAATTTTGCCAAGAATAGAGCTTAACACGGCAATCAGCTATTCTCTTGTTGCCGTATATGCGAAAACGGCTTTTTATTTGCATAAAAAACACCCTGAATGGGAATTAATGCGGAAATATTGTTGTATAGGCTTTACCCCTCAGGCGTTTTTTTGAGAGAATAGGGGCTGTTTTTGAATTCTATTCATCTTCTTCTATTTAACGATTTTTTGTGGACTCTGACCTATGACGACCCCGCTTAACGAACGTCGTATTGCAAACGCAATTCGTGTATTGGCTATGGATGCTGTGCAAAAAGCAAACTCAGGACATCCAGGCGCACCGATGGGGATGGCAGATATAGCTGATGTGGTGTGGCGTGAATTTTTGAATCACAACCCAGCCAATCCACAATGGGCAAACCGTGACCGTTTTGTATTGTCTAATGGTCATGGTTCAATGTTGCAATATGCGTTGTTGCATTTAACAGGTTATGACCTTTCAATCGAAGATTTAAAAGCGTTCCGTCAGTTACATTCTAAAACCCCTGGCCACCCAGAATTGGGTTATGCACCAGGGATTGAAACCACCACTGGTCCACTCGGTCAGGGGATTGCCAATGCTGTTGGTTTTGCTTTAGCAGAAAAAACATTGGCTGCACAATTTAATAAAGAAGATATTCAAGTTGTAGATCATTTCACTTATTGTTTCTTGGGTGATGGCTGCTTAATGGAAGGTGTTTCTCACGAAGCATGTTCTTTGGCAGGTACTTTAGGTTTAGGCAAGCTGGTTGTTTATTATGATGATAACGGCATTTCTATTGACGGTGAAGTAGAAGGCTGGTTCTCTGACGATACAGAACAGCGTTTCTTATCTTACGGTTGGCAAGTCCTGAAAGTTGCTGGTCACGACGCCGATGCAATTCGTGCTGCTACAGTCGAAGCAAAAGCTGAAACACAAAAACCAACCCTTATTATTTGTAAAACTGTGATCGGTTTAGGTTCACCAAACAAACAAGGTAAAGAAGACTGTCACGGTGCCCCATTAGGCCATGACGAAATTGCTTTGACGCGTCAAGCATTAGGCTGGACAGATGAAGCGTTTGTTATTCCTGAAGATGTATATGCTGCTTGGGACGGTAAAGCGAAAGGTGCAGCAGTAGAAGCGGCATGGAATACAACTTTTGACGCTTATGCAGCAAAATATCCAACTGAAGCTGCTGAACTTAAACGCCGTTTAAGTGGTGAATTACCAGCAGAATTTATTGCGCAGGCAGATGCTTTTATTGCTGAAACCAATGCCAAAGCTGAAACTATTGCAACGCGTAAAGCCAGCCAAAATACGTTGCAAGCATTTGGTCCATTATTGCCTGAGTTATTGGGTGGTTCTGCAGACTTGGCAGGTTCAAACTTAACTCTTTGGAAAGGTTGCCAAGGCGTTCAGGACAATGCAGCAGGCAACTATGTGCACTATGGTGTACGTGAGTTTGGTATGACTGCTATTGCAAATGGTATAGCACTTCACGGTGGTTTTATTCCTTACGTAGCAACATTCTTAATGTTTATGGAGTATGCGCGTAATGCTGTGCGTATGTCTGCATTAATGAAGCAACGTGTTATTCATGTGTATACTCACGATTCGATTGGTTTGGGTGAAGATGGTCCAACACATCAACCGATTGAGCAAATTGCATCTTTACGAACTACGCCAAACTTAAATACATGGCGTCCTGCAGACACCGTTGAAGCGGCTATTTCCTGGAAATCTGCTTTAATGCGTTCAGAAGGCCCAACGGCATTAATTTTCTCACGTCAAAACTTGCCATTCCAAACCCGAACTCAAGCTCAAATTGAGAACGTGGCGAAAGGTGGTTATGTCTTGGCTGAAGAAAAAGGTGAATTGAAAGCCATTATTATTGCAACAGGTTCAGAAGTGGGCTTGGCAATGGAAGCATACGCACAGCTTGAAGGTGTACGTGTCGTGTCTATGCCGTGTGCAGAAGAATTTGTGAAGCAAGATGCAGCATATCGTGAAGCGGTATTACCATCACATATTCGTGCACGTGTTGCAGTTGAAGCAGCGCATGTAGACTACTGGTGGAAGTTTGTCGGCTTAGACGGTAAAGTGATTGGTATGACAACTTATGGTGAATCCGCACCTGCAAAAGACTTGTATCAGTACTTTGGCATTACCACTGAAGCGGTTGTTGCTGCAGTAAAAGAATTAACAGCTTAATTTTTTAATTTAAGTGTTTCTAAAGGCGTTCCTGCAAAGGGACGTCTTTTATTTTGCAAATTTGTTGGGTGGTCAATCCGATGATCCAACAAATTTTGTCAGTGTAAGTCAGGTTTGTGAATAAACCTCTGTGTAATTGAGTGAGAAGATAAATGAGTTTGTACGAGCAAATTAATGATGAAGTCACTTTAATGGATGCGGGTGAGCAAAAGTGGATTGGACAAGACTTACCACTTGAAGCTATGGTGGCAGTAGAGTTGTTATTACAGGATTTAGCTGAAGATCAGCAAATCAAAATTCGCCGTAAGAACCATGAAAAGCAATCAGGTTTAAAGCAGGTTGACCGCATTTTGATTGAGAAACTTTAATCTATTGCGATGCATTCGAGACATTAGTGGATGTATCATCCAAAATAGCTTTATTCTATGCGTAGGGTAAAGCTTTTTTATTCAATATCATTGCCTTCTAAATTCGATATAAAATACACACGCATATTTTTACAAATTTATCGTTTCAGTCATGCAACATATCGTTTTATCTTTAATCCTGTATTTGCAGCAAAAATCTATAAACTAAACCTCATTGAAACTTATCAACACTATTAGAGATGAACAATATGAACATGAAATCACTTGCTTTAGGTTTGGCTATCGCATCTGCAGCAACCATGACAATGGCTAAACCAGTGGCTTATCAAATTGACCCAACGCATACGGCTACTGTATTTACTTGGGATCATTTTGGTTTTTCTACGCCAGCAGGTAACTTCTCAAACATTCAAGGTACCATCAACATTGATGAGAAAAAACCAGCGAACTCATCTGTGAATGTCACGATTCCATTAAGCAGCATCAACACCAACGTAAAAGCTTTAGATGAGCACTTAATGGCAGCAGATTGGTTTGATGCAGCAAAATATCCAACCATTACTTTTAAAAGTACCAAAGTTGAAACTCAGGACAAAAAGAACTTTAAAATCACAGGTGATTTAACCGTGAAAGGTGTAACGAAACCTGTAGTTCTGGATGCGGTACTGAACAAACAAGGTCCACATCCAATGACCAAAGCGGCAACGGTTGGTTTTAATGCTACCACGTCATTTGACCGTTCAGCATTTGGTATCGCTGGTTTTGTACCTAATGTAGGTGATAAAATTACTGTAAACATCACGACTGAAGCTTCTGTTGCTGCGAAAAAATAATCGCAAGAACAGCTAAAAAAGCACCCGCTTCAGGGTGCTTTTTTTATGACGATGATAAATGTAAGGGCAATCTAAAGCTTCCGGTCAGCTTTGAGATTTTAAGCCGGCTAGAAACTGGCTCAGAACCGTCGCGCTGACCTGTTGCAGTTGCGGCGCGTATAGCTGATGATTGGCGCGTAAGGTGGGAATATCAATCTGGGCCTGACGTAATTCACAGGTATGGCCAATCAGCCATTTTTCTAAACTGTCTGCAGCAACTTCAGCGTGAAATTGTAATGCCAGAATATGTGGTCCGACCCGAAAGGCCTGATTCGGATACAGGTCGGAGCTGGCCAGTAATTCAGCCTGTACTGGTAAATCAAAAGTATCACCATGCCAATGTAAAACCGGTGTGTTGGCTAATGCCGCCAGTGGATGATGGACGGCATCTGCCAGACTGAGCGTACTCCAGCCAATTTCTTTGGTATGGCCGGCATAGACTTTGGCACCCAAGGCATGAGCAATGAGCTGTGCACCCAAACAAATACCAATAGTGGGTAACTTCTTTTCTAAACGTACTTTTAGTAAGTCTATTTCTTGTTGTAAGAAAGGATAGTCTGTGATTTCATAAACGCCAATTGGGCCACCTAAAATAATCACTAATCCTTCATGTGCAAACGCCTTTTCTAGATTTTCCACACCAGCTTCAAAATACCGTACCCGTAAACCTTGTTCATACAGGACATCTTCCCACGCGCCGAGGTCTTCAAATGCAAGATGTTGAATGGCATAGACAGTGTCGGGTAAATCGAACATGGCAGATACTTTAGGCTGAAAGGGAGATTTAATGTAACGTGAAATAATCCTGAACTAAAGTGTAATACTTTAATAAAGGATAGATTTTTAATTTGATCTTCCGGTTTATACCTCGCTGAAAGAGCGTGCTGCGAAAGTCATAGCATTTTATGTCGCAATAAAAACGCCCGATGCAAATACATCGGGCGCAGCTTGAAACAGTAACTTCAACGCTGTTGGAATCCTAAAGACAAGTCTTTAGAAGAAGCCAGCAGGTTTAGTTGAGTAGCTCACCAACAAGTTTTTGGTTTGTTGATAATGTTCTAACATCATCTTGTGGTTTTCACGGCCAATACCTGATTTTTTATAACCACCGAAAGCGGCATGCGCAGGGTAGATGTGGTAACAGTTCGTCCAAACGCGACCAGATTGAATAGCACGACCTGCACGGTAAGAAGTGTGCGCAGAACGTGACCAAACACCTGCACCTAAACCGTAAATGGTGTCATTGGCAATTTTAATGGCTTCATCAAAGTCTTTAAATGTAGTCACAGAAAGCACTGGGCCGAAAATTTCTTCTTGGAAAATTTTCATGTCATTGGTGCCTTTGAAAATTGTCGGCTCAATATAGAAACCACTGCCAACTTCATGACGTTCACCGCCACCCGTTAAGACTTGCGCACCTTCGGCACGACCTGTCGCAATACAACCCAAGATTTTATCTTGTTGTTCTTGTGACGCCTGCGCACCAATCATGGTTTCAGTATCAAGCGGGTGACCTGTTTTAATACGTTTAACACGTTCAATGGCTTTTTCAAGGAAACGGTCAGCAATACTTTCCTGCACGAGCGCACGCGATGGACAAGTACAAATTTCACCCTGATTCAGCGCGAACATAGCAAAGCCTTCGAGTGCTTTGTCTAGGTAGTCATCATCTTGCGCCATAACATCTTCAAAGAAAAGATTTGGAGATTTACCACCAAGCTCCAAAGTCACTGGAATGATGTTTTCAGTGGCGTATTGCATGATCAATTGACCGACCTGAGTCGAACCTGTGAATGCAATTTTGGCAATACGTGGATTGGTTGCCAATGGGCGACCAACTTCTACGCCGTAACCATTGACTACGTTTAGTACGCCTGCAGGCAATAAATCTTGAATGAGTTCGACCAAAACTAAAATGCTGGCAGGGGTTTGTTCTGCAGGTTTAAGTACAATACAGTTACCCGCAGCCAAAGCAGGTGCAAGTTTCCATGTTGCCATTAAAATTGGGAAGTTCCATGGAATAATTTGCCCCACAACGCCCAACGGCTCATGAAAGTGATAGGCAATGGTATCTTCATCAATTTCAGAAATTCCGCCT
The DNA here is from genome assembly GCF_021602765.1 of Acinetobacter sp. KAM396. NCBI lineage: Bacteria > Pseudomonadati > Pseudomonadota > Gammaproteobacteria > Moraxellales > Moraxellaceae > Acinetobacter > Acinetobacter sp. KAM396. Next base: position 19,611 of record NZ_BPPH01000004.1, on the reverse strand, counting down.
TCTTGGGCACGAATACAGCCTGCAAAATAACGGAAATGGTCAATCGCCAATGGAATGTCGGCAGCCAATGTTTCCCGAACAGGCTTACCATTATCCCATGTTTCTGCCACTGCCAATAATTCTAGATTTTGTTCTAAACGATCTGCAATTTTAAGCAGAATGTTGGAGCGTGTGGTTGGAGATGAGCTGTTCCATTGTGCTTTGGCTTTATGGGCTGCATCTAAAGCCAGTTCAATGTCTTCTGCCGATGAGCGTGGGACTTTGGTAAATACTTTGCCATCTACAGGAGAGATATTTTCAAAGTATTCGCCTTTTACAGGGGCGACCCACTCGCCACCAATAAAGTTTTCGTATTGTGCTTTAAATTGAACTTTTGAACCGGGTTGATTGGGATCTACGTAACGCATAATTCACTTCCTTTGATGGTTTTTTATAATCTGCCGTCTCTTTACCGTTTAGAATAATCCTATGTCTAAAATCAGTTTAAATTTACGGCTAAGGTATAAGGTACTTTGGTACGCTATTTGTTTAGCATACCAATATAAGGTTGGAAAAAGGTTGGAAAGTTGCAGGTTTACAAGCAACAAACAAATCCTTACAAAAACAAGCAGTACATTGGATGTAATGCCCACAGGATTGTGAGAATCAGTCATGATGAAAAAACAAGACCTATTGGAAAAAAGACAGCATATTGAACAGTTTAGACAAAGCAGTAGTTTATCGCCGCTACATGCGCAGCAAATTCAGCAGAGTATTTTAAATTCTTGGCAACGCTCTCAAATTGCGGAAATTCCTGTTGATCGGCTGGCAGCCCCGTTAAATTCTCGTTTATCGCATCCGCAAGGCGGTTCGGCTTTACAACGTGCTGTGCAAAACTGTGCAGAGGATTTAAGACATATCGCGCAGCAGTCCGACATGGTGGCAGCCGTGGGCGATGTGGGCACTACGATTATTTGGACTGCTGCGAGCGCGCAAATGCGTAATGTGGCGGAACAGGTGCATTTTGTAGAAGGTGGGCAGTGGCGTGAAGAGTTGGTGGGTACGAATGCTTTGGCTTTGTCACTCAAAACTCAGCAAGCCAGCTGTGTGTTTTCCAGTGAACACTATATGTCATCCTTACATGACTGGGTTTGTTATGCAGCGCCTATTTTAGACCCTCATTCCAAACAAGTGTTGGGCGTAATTGATTTATCGACTACTTGGAAAAACCATAACAGTTTGGGTTTGTTGGCAGCAGAACGCTGTGCTTCTTTGATTCAAAATGCACTACTTGAACAGCAAAAACAGCAGCTTTATATTCGCGCGTTTCGCGTGCCACAGGTGTTATTTAATGGCAAAGTGGTGGTGATGACACCGCGTCAAATTGAAATATTGGTGATTTTGGCACTTTGCCCACAAGGCATGAGTTTAGATACTTTACACCAAGCCCTATATGGTGAGCGTAAAGTTAGTATGGGGACGCTAAAAGCTGAAATGTCACAATTACGTGATATTCTAGGCGGGATGCTTGGTTCGCGTCCTTACCGAGTTTTAGCGCATATAGAAGCCGATTTTTTACAAGCCGAGCAGGCTTTAGATGCAGGTTATGTGCAGTCAGCCTTGCAAACGTGTGCAGGGGTATTTTTGGCGAAAACTGAAAGTCCATTTTTATGTGCATGGCGAGATTGCTTAGAATCTCGCCTGAGTGAAGCCATTTTTAATGCACAAGATACCGATGCATTGCTAAAACATTTGGCACGCAGCCCTGAAGCGATTGACGCGGTGGAGCGTTTAATTGAATTGATGCCAAAGCATCATCCTGCACATCAAATTTTATTAAAATACCAAGCCTAAAGGACGACTCAAGTCATTTAGGCTTTCATTTCACTGTCCTTTAGTTTTTATAGCCCTTTGCGGTTTAACCAGTCAAACAAGGACTGATATACTTCCGCACGGACTTCGGGCGCAGAAAGCACCAAATCATGCATGCCACTTTCAATTTGGCAAAGCTGAATATCACCATGCATGTGATGCCCATATTTTTGCATATCTGCAACATCTAAAATTACGTCAGTGCGTTGCGCAATCTCATTCCATTGGCGTGGATAACTACTTTGACTCGCATGCATAATTAAGGTGGGTACACCCAAATGCACACTGGCATGAATTTCTTTTTGCGCTTCATGAATTGCACGTACAAAACTTAATCGCACTTTTGGATAACGCGGTTTCTTCCATTCCAAATTAAATAACCATTCACCATGATATTGTTTGTGTAGACTGGGTACATAAAATGGATTAAGGCGGCTTGGAAATTTCATTTCTGGCAGCAATTTGCCCAATTGGCTCAAACGAGGAATGCCGAATTTTTTCTCAATCTCGCTCATATTGAAATCATAAAAAGGGCTGTTACACCATAAACCACGAATCAGTGGATGATTGGGATGATGTGCTACATATAACGTGGTGATTAATCCACCTGTTGAATGTCCTGCCAAAATTACCGAATCATGTTCTTCTGTGGCAATTTGCTCAAGTGCAGCGGAAATTTCTGCATCATATTCAGACAAGCTGCGCACATTGTACCAATGTTGATGTGACAAATGCGAACGCCCATATTTACGTAAATCTAGGGCATAAAAGTCATAACCGTGATGATTAAACTGGTCTGCCATTTCTGTTTGAAAAAAATAGTCAATAAAACCATGAATATAAAGTACTGCTTTATGGGTTTCTTGTTCGGCTTTTTTGCGTACCAAGGTAGCAATCACTTTGCCTTCATAATCCGAAGGAAAATCCAACGTCATTTGTTGGTAATCGGCACCCAAAATATCGGGTTGATAGCTTGGTGTTGTTTTTTGTTTTTTACTTAACAGCATAAGGTGTTCGTCATCCATTTTATTTTGACTATATCCTTGATGAGCTGTGCGCATTTGTCAAATTGAATTATGCAAACCCTCTGCATCTACATCGCTTTAGTTTTATGCTGCGAGTTCATTTTGTTCTGAACAGCAAAAAAAAGCAGAACGCATCTGAGATGGTTCTACCAAAGGGAAGGATAAAAATAAAACAGCAAAAGAGGAAAATTGAAAAAAAAGGATGGGAGATGCTGAGCAAATCTTGATTCACTCAGCAGGAGATTCAAATTACATCGCGGCTTTAAAAATTTCGACCACTTGTGCATGATTGGCTTTACGTGGGTTGGTTAGCATGCAGGCATCTTTTTGTGCATTTTCAGCCATAATCGCTAAATCATCTTCTTTAACGCCCAATTCTGCCAAACCTGTTGGAATACCAATAGAACTCTATAATTCACGGATTGCATCAATTGCAGCATAAGCAGCCTCTGTGGTGGTTAAACCATCTGTATTTACACCCATCAACTCTGCAATGTCTGCATAGCGTTCAGGGCAGGCAATCAGGTTAAATTCGCAAACATGCGGCAGTAAAATTGCATTACAGACACCGTGTGGCAAGTTATAAAAACCACCCAATTGATGCGCCATCGCATGTACATAGCCTAATGATGCATTATTGAATGCCATACCGGCCAAGTACTGCGCATAGCTCATGGCATCACGTGCTTCAATATTTTCACCATTTGCCACTGCAGGACTCAGCCATTGACTAATCATACGAATAGCTTTTTCCGCACAGGCATCGGTAATCGGGTTGGCCGCAGTTGAAACGTAGGCTTCTACAGCATGGGTTAAGGCATCCATGCCTGTTGCTGCGGTTAAACCTGCAGGTTTGGCAATCATGAGTTTTGGATCATCAATGGCGATGAGTGGTGTACAGCGCCAATCGACAATTGCCATTTTAACGTGCGTGTCTGTATTGGTAATAATACAGAAACGGGTCATTTCCGAAGCTGTACCTGCAGTGGTGTTAATGGCAATAAGTGGGGTCATTGGCACGGTACTTTTATCAATGCCTTCATAATCACGAATATGCCCACCACCTGCGGTCACTAAGCCAATGCCTTTGGCACAGTCGTGGGAAGAACCACCACCTAAGGACACAATAAAGTCGCACTGATTGGCATTGTAGGCATCAACACCGTTATGCACGTTAATATCGGTCGGATTTGGCTCTGCACCAGCAAAGATATGGCTGGCAACGCCTGCTTCGGTGAGATAGCCTGCAATGGTATCGGCAACGCCAAATTTAAACAGTCCTTCATCAGTCACAATTAGGGCTTTTTTGGCGCCTAAATTTTGTGCTCTTACGCCAATTTCTTTGGCGCAACCAGGGCCGAAGAGTGACACACAAGGAATATAAAAACCGTTGGTTTGATCTGCAATATTTTTAAAAGCCATGCTCAGATTCCTTCTTGCATTGGGTATTGGAATAATGTGTTGTTATCGCGGTGTTGAACCGTAATTTGAGTATCCAATGCTTTGTTGTGAAATCCTACCTACCAAATACCAACCCTATTTTCTGAGTAAATAATGTAAACTAATTAGCTGAAAATTATAGATTTTTAATTTATTTTTATTTTATCTGAAGTTGCGCGCAGGCTATAGGCAAGAGCACAAATCTTGTTTATAGTATTTTTTTTATCTCGAATTTTAAGGTGTGAATACAGCACACACATATTTAAAGTGTAATTCAATTCATAAGTGGCTTAAGCTAGATTGAAGAATTGTCCACTTTTTGCAGATGGGAAATAAAAACCAAAAAATAGGGATGTATTATGTGATGGGTCTATTCGGTGCAATCAAATAAAAATAAGATGATACTTAGATAGACAGCACTTAAGCATGAGGAGTGTATATGCAGCCAACTCGCCAGCATAGCCAATTGCATGCCGTTGCGCAGCAATTGGTTCGTATTTCCAGTGTGGCCGCAGAAATCTATCATGATCAAATGGATCTAGTTGGGCATTTTACTGCGCAAAACATGTTTCGGATTGATCCTATACTGCATCGTGTCGAATTACTAAATGGTCTGTTTAGTCTTGAATTTTATCCACCAAAATCGCATACACATTTAATAGAAACTCAGTTTGAATTTGCGGGACAACAGCAAGAGGTCATTGAAGATTTTTTCTTACATGACGTGCATTTTTTGACAGGGGATTTAAAACCACAGCATTCCTTGTTTTTGCGTAATCAGGCGCAGCACTTGCGGCAATTAATTCTGCAGCAAGTGTATTTGTGGGTAGATGGTGCAGCACGGGTCAAGCAATTGTTGTTGCATTTAGATGCCATGCAGGCGCAAATTTTAGATCAAGCATTAATGCAGGCAGACGATCAGTATCAGCCCGTATTGACCAAATTTGTGCAGCAAGGGCAGCCGATTCCTGAAGATGTTTTAACTGCTTTATCGACACTATGCGCTTTGGAATTTGTAGAGGGTGAAACCTTTTTGCCAGTGCAAGCACTGATGCAAAGTTATGATGATTTTTGTTTTAGTGCAGCAGAATTTCTGCCTAAAGCCATGTATCGTATTTTAAGTATCTCATTTCCAGAGCGATTTAATTTACAGGATTTAATCGATCATCAGGACGATATTCGGCTGTTGTATCGACATGCCGAAGAACATGGTCATTTACTGGGGTTTGCGCGTTTAATGCACCGCGAAGTGTGGCAGCGTTCCGATGCTTTGGCGAAACCGCATTTTTTAAAATCTTGCCCTTTAATTTGGCAAAAGAAAGTCGCCAAACTGCCATTATTTGATTATCCACGTGCGGTGAATTGGCTGTTTAAACAGTCTGCACAAGTGTTAGATTGGCTGAGTTTAAATATGCAGCATACTAGTGTGCGGGTGGCTGTCACTGCGCTCAGTTTTGTTGATTGTAGTCAGGCCCATCCACGGATTATTCTGGCAACTTTGCAATATTTTCAGTACTCAGCCGCGCGTATGTTCATTCAAAGCTGTAATGTATATGCGACACAGCAAGCGTGGTTTGCACACGCACATAATGTTAGTTTAATACCGCATGGCGAAAAACAATCGCTAGATGATCCACGAGTTGCAATTAGTCCTTCCATTTTGTATTTGGATGAATGGATGAGTTTGCTAAAAACCGTGGCGCAGCAAGATGAGCATTTGGTTAAGCATGTATTTAGACGTTTGAGTCGTGTCATGCAAAGTTATATGACTTATTTGCAGCAAATCACACAGGATTTACCGCTCGCTTTGTTGGATTATATTCAGCCCGAGAGTCAGCAGCAGCGTGATTTTTATACAGTATTACAGCGTTATCAGATTCAACCCGATGATTTTCGTCAGCGTTTTTATTTACGTGCGCACAATATACGTGTTTCGGTATTTGATGGGTATGTGCGTGACTATTTAATGGAGTATTTTGCAGTGCATATGCATATTCCAAAAAGCTTAAGTTGGTTGGGGTTGTTTCATCAAGCTGTGCAGTGGCATCAACAAGTGTATAAAGCAGAGCTATTTGCCAAACTGAAAAAAGAAATTCCGTGTAGCACATGGCGTGCGAAAAGCCCACAGCAAATATTATATTTTTCGGGTTGGTGTTTTGAAGAACTGACCGATTTAGACCGTATTATTGAAGAATCGAAAAACTTCAAACACTGTTTGGCACTCAGCTATGCCAAAGCCATGAGTGAAGGGCTATATGTGGCGTTTCATATGGCATCCCCACATTATGTGCAGCAATTGACCTTAGGCTGTTACTTTCGCAATGGGCAACTTGAATTTGATCAATTGGAATATCCGAATAATCAAAAAGCCGAACAGTTGTTGGTTACAATTGCGGAGCAGTTTATCGCGTGGCTGAATTCGCAATTATCCTCTAGATCATAAGTTACATGTCATAAGACAACTGTTGTCGTATTCATGGACTTGAGCCTTAACTTTTGGTTAAAAACTCGTTAGGCTATAGCCGTTCAATCATGGTATAGGTCTTATGAAACAGGAAACTGCACTTAAACTTTTAAAAGCAGGCGAAAATGTTTTTTTAACAGGTTCGGCTGGTGCGGGTAAAACCTATACCCTGAATCAATACATCAATTATTTAAAAGCTCGCAAAGTGCCCGTGGCAATTACAGCTTCTACAGGCATTGCAGCAACGCACATGAATGGCATGACCATTCATACGTGGGCAGGCATTGGCATTAAAGATTTTTTGTCCGATGCCGACCTGAAAAATATGAAAGAGCGCAAATATCTCAAAGAACATTTAGAAAATGCGCAAGTGCTGATTATTGATGAAATTTCGATGTTGCATGCTAAGCAACTGAATTTGGTCAATCAGGTTTTAAAATATTTTAAAGACAGTGATGACGCTTTTGGTGGCATTCAGGTGATTGTCGCGGGAGATTTTTTTCAATTACCGCCTGTAGGTAAAAACGATGAGCGCAATCGTGACAAGTTCTGTTTTATGTCAGAGGCGTGGGTTGAAGCTAAATTTCGAGTTTGTTATTTAACCGAGCAGCATCGTCAGGGTGATGACTACTTAAATGATATTCTCAATGCAATTCGTGCACAAAGTATTGATCATCAACATATTCAGGCTTTGGAACAAACGCGCCATCAAGATATTGGCGACACTTTCACGCGTTTATATACGCACAATATGGATGTGGACAATATCAACTTTAAGCATCTCAATGAAATTGAAACTGAGAACAAGCAGTTTGATGCCGTGTGTGATGGCAATGAAAAGTTGATTGAGACTCTAAAATCATCGGTACGTGCGCCTGAAATTTTAAATCTAAAAAAACATGCCAAAGTAATGTTTGTTAAAAATAACTTCGATATGGGGTATATCAACGGCAGTTTGGGCGAAGTAATTGGCTTTGAAGAAGATGATGATCACGGTATTTTGCCTAAAGTAAAATTGACTGATGGCACGGTATTACTGGTTGAGCCTGAAACTTGGTCGGTGGAGAATGATGCAGGTAAAACCATTGCCAGTTTTCAGCAGATTCCGCTGCGTTTGGCATGGGCGATCACCATCCACAAATCACAAGGTATGACCTTAGAAGCGGCAGAAATCAATTTAAGCCATACTTTTGAAAAAGGGCAGGGTTATGTGGCTTTGTCACGTTTAAAATCGTTAAGTGGTTTGCGTTTATTAGGGTTTAATAGCCAGGCTTTAGAATTGGACAGTTTGGCGATTAAGGCAGACCGCCGTTTTCAGGAGTTGTCTGAAGAAGCTGAAACGCACTATGCGCTGATGGATTTAACACAACAGCATAATGCTTTTATTCGTCATTGTGGTGGCACGCTGAACGAAACCGAAATTTTGCGCAATGAAAAGAAAATTGCCAAAGGTGGAAAAACCAATTATGCGACTGCCACGTTAGATGAAACCCGCGCTTTATTTGAAGAAGGTTATGATATTCAGGATATTGCAGTAGAGCGAGGTTTAACTCCTGCAACTATTATCAACCATTTGGCACGTTTGCAAAAAGAACAAAATCTGGATATTTCAGTGGCACATCCAGGTGAAGAAGTGGTGGAAGAAGTTCGTAAAATTTATAAGCGTTTAATGAAACGTCAAAATGCAGATCATTTTAGCGATGATGGGGCAATTAAGTTGCGTCCTATTGTTGAAGCCACCAGTCCACGCATGGGCTATGATCAGGTGCGTTTAGCATTGCTGTTTATTCAGTAATTTATTTACTTAGATAATGATGACTTATACTGCAATTTTGCATTAAAAATGCCCGCTAAACGTCACATAAAATATTATCGTTTTGAGAAAAACTTCGGTTAAACTGCCATCACTGTAAGCCTTAAATATAATATTCGGTATGGCATTTACACCGTGGTACACCTTACGCAAATTTGTCTATAACAACTTACACGACGATGATTATGAAACATGGTTTAGTCGTTGCATTAACTATTTTTTAATTTTACTGATTTTAGGCAATGCCAGTGCGGTTATTTTAGAGTCAGTGAATGATGTCTATCTTGCCTATCAGGTATTTTTTGACCATTTTGAAAACTTTTCCATTGCAGTGTTTACGCTTGAATATTTGCTGCGGATTTGGAGTATTGCCGAAAAAGACCCGTTTATTTCGCCGTGGAAACAGCGTGCGAAATGGCTGACCAGTGGAGGTGCAATTATAGATTTATTGGCAATTTTACCTGCTTATATTAACTTCTTTGTGCATCTAGATTTACGTTTCCTCAGAATTTTACGTTTGCTGCGTTTGTTAAAACTGACGCGTTACTTTGTATCTTTGCAAATTCTATTAAGAGTGATCGAACGGGAAAAAGGATCATTTCAAGCAGTCATTTTTATTCTCTCTATTATGATTGTGATGTCTGCCGCAGGTGTCTATGTGGTGGAAAGCAAGGCACAGCCTGAAGCCTTTAGCTCGATTCCCGCTTCGATGTGGTGGGCAGTGGTGACTTTAACCACAGTCGGTTATGGCGATGTCACACCAATTACCCCTTGGGGCAGAATTATAGGAGCGTTAATTACGGTATTGGGTGTCGGCTTGGCAGCATTGCCCGCAGGTATTTTAGCCACAGGTTTAGCCAATGAACTTGAACAACGTAAGCAGCATTTAGGGTTGAAATTTAGAGAGCTATTGCAAAATAGTGAGATTGACTTGTTAAATGATCAGGAAAAAATTGAAGATTTACGCAAACAAGTCGGTTTAACTACTGAGCAAACCCAAGATATTTTATTGCAGTTAATTCGTGAGCGTCGTGAAGAAGAGCTGCGTTTAGAACAAGAGCCTTATAAATACTGCCCGCATTGCGGAGTGAAGTTGTCGGAGTAAGCTAATATCTGAACTAGGCAAGCAAAGGGAGGGTGTATGCAATATTCAAAAAATACGATAGCGAAAGCTTTATTTCTTGCCCCTTTGCCATTACTTTTTTGTATGGCGCTGTTTTTCATCGTGGTGAATCGTGAATATAGCTTATACGCTATTTCGGTGGTTTTTTTTGGGCATTTGCTTGTGTATTTAGTGTATTGCATTTTAATTGTGCCATTCACTTTTTTACTTTCTCTACTTTTAAACCGTTACCACGCTTTGAATTTATTGACGATTTGTATCAGTGCTTTTGTTTTCGCCACCCCCTTTTTTATGTTACTGGGATGGGCACATACAGGTACGGTTTCGAGCGAGTGGTGGAAGATGTATAGTGATATCATTACTATTCTAATGGTCTTACTGCCAAGTGCGTGTTACTGGTTGTTTTTAATGAAATTTAATACAAATAATAATACAACAGCGAATTAATTTCAGTATTTATTTATCTATTGTGACAATGTGAATGATGACTCTAAAAATTTACGGTTTGACTCACTAATCTGCATACTGAATGCCATACTCTTTTTATGGGATTGTATAAGTTTCGTAGTAAATATCATCGAATAAAAATAAAGATGAAGAAAACTCATTATTTACATGCTAAGATTAAATTAATTCATTATTAAATTGAATCATGTTTGGCTTTGTTTTTTTATTTGGCAAAATAAAAATACGACCTAGGTCTAAACATGTAGTCAATAAGTTGAAAACTAGGAACAAGCAATGCTTGAAATTCGCCACTTAAAAACGCTGTCAGCCCTGCGTGAACATGGTTCTTTGGTTGCTGCCGCCAATGATTTATGTCTGACGCCATCTGCCATTTCTCATCAACTCAAAGAGTTAGATCATTGGTATGGTGTAGAAGTGGTGAATCGCCGTAGTCGCCCTGTGACATTTTCAAATGTCGGGCAGCGTTTATTGAAACTGGCCGATGACGTCTTGCCACAAATTCAAATTACCCAAACCGATATTACCCGCATTGTGCATGGGCAAACGGGACGGATTATTTTTTCTTCGGAATGTCATAGTTGTTTTGACTGGTTGATGCCGCTACTGAATCAATATCGACAGCAATACCCAGATGTAGACTTAGATTTTGCTTCAGGTTTTGAAGCCAATCCGCATGAATTATTGCAAACCGCAGAATTTGATTTATTGATTACTGCAGATCCGATTGCCTTAAAAGGAATCGAATATTTTCCAATTTTTGAATATGAATCGCGTTTGGTGTTGTCAAATACCCATCCTTTAGTACGTGCCGAGCGCATTACTGTGCAGGAGTTGGCAGAAGAAACCCTAATTACTTATCCTGTCGATAAACATCGTTTAGATATTATGTCTAAGCTATTCATTCCAGCCAATATTCAGCCTAAAGGAATTCGCACCACAGATTTAACCCAAATGTTGATTCAACTGGTGGCGAGTGGGCGAGGGATTGGTGCATTACCAGATTGGGTGGTGAATGAATATGAGCAAAAAGGCTGGGTGACTTCACGTCGTTTAGACTGTGTTGCTGCGGGAGGATTACGCCGTACCTTGTATGCGGGTTATCGTAGCGAAGAAAAAGAAAAGAGTTATTTTGAAGGCTTTTTGAAGCAATTAGAGAAATTTTCCCAAAAACGCACGCAGTATTATTCAAGTTAGATGTACTAATATCCGCATTGTAAAGTGGCTGCGAATGAATCCCTAATAACACAGAGCTCATCTAAATCTTGACTAAAACCAGTGAGATGTTCTTGCTGACCTTGCCTTGCGACAATTATGGTAGAGCGTAGTGAGTTTGGTATGTAGGCTGACAAAGGATTTTGGATTGTTGCTACGGGTTTTATGGCAGCATTGCATATTGGCAAATTGCCACCGATTGTGCCCAACCTACGTGCTGAGCGCGGAGTTAGTCTTGTTCAAGCAGGTTTTTCTTGACTACACTCAGTGACCCTGCATTTATTGAAATTGGGTGATATAAGACGGTTAATCTAAATATAATCATCTAAACCAAGCGTCCCTAAATCTATGTTAAGAATAGCCAATAAACAAGGTGAGAATTCCTGCTGCAATCAGTGGTCCCACAGGCACGCCACGTAGCACAGCAACACCTGCGACTGTACCAATCAATAAGTCTGCGACCACATCAGGCTGATTGGTCATGAGCTTGACACCACGCCCGCCTAACCATGCCACAAAAACACCAATTGCAATCGCAAGTAAAGATTTCCAACTCAGGAAAGATTTTAGAATTGCTTCGCCTGGAAGTTTGCCACTGGCAATGGGTGTCAGTACGCCAATGGTGAGAATGATAATGCCCAGATTTAAGCCATGCTGTTGCAAGAGTGGGAAAAATTCACTGAGCGGCGTAATTCTAAAAATGATCAGTACTGCTGCGGCAATGGTCACAGCTGTATTTTGGCTGAAAATACCACAGGCGAGTAGGACGATCAGCACCATTAGGTTAAGGTCTAATTGAGAGAGCATTGTGATTTATAAAGGGGGAAGAACCTGGAAAAGTTTAGCTATTGTAACGGTTTTCAAGTGCAAACGGGCAATGTACGCAATGTGCTCAGAATTTACGGTGTATTTAGTTTAGAATAGTTACAACAAATGTACTGATACTTTTTATTACTAGGTCGCTCATCATGTTGTTGGAAAAAATGTTGCAATCACAAGGCTTTGGATCACGTAAACATTGCCAACAACTCATTAAAAATGGTGCAGTCACCATTATGGGCGAAACCCAGACCAATCCTAAATTCGCGATAAAAATTGCGCCTGAAACGGTTTTGCAATTTTCGGTGTATGGGCAAAATTATCAATATCGCGAAAAGGTCTATATCGCCTTACATAAACCACAAGGCTATGAGTGTTCGCATCAGGCGACCCATCATTTTAGTGTGTTTGACTTGTTTGATTATGTATTGCTGAATCGCGGTTTGCAGTGTGTCGGACGTTTAGATCAGGATACAACAGGGCTGTTATTGCTGACGGATGATGGGCAGTTTCTACAAGCATTGACCCATCCTAAAAAACACGTAGCAAAAGTATATGCTATGCACACCGCAGACCCGATTAATGCAACACAAATTCAGCAACTTGAGCAGGGCGTCGCATTGCGCAATGAATCTGGGATATTTGCTGCAACAGAGGTACAGCAATTGGCAGAACATGAATTGCAGATGACCATTCATCAAGGCATTTATCACCAAGTTAAGCGGATGCTGGCAGCGGTGGGCAATAAAGTTGAAAAATTACATCGTCAGCAAGTCGGTACATTAAACTTGAATGATTTGGCTTTAGATGTAGGTGAATGGATGTATTTAAGCACTGAACAAGTCGAGTTGGCAAAAAGCCGTATGGAATAAATGAATTTCTGCTGAGTTTTTATCAATCGCTTGCGCTAGGCTAAATTTAATCTTTTGTCTAAAGCCGCAATCGTTAGGTCAGGTGACTATTTTAAAAAACAGTGGTAAGTTTGGAATTCATCATCTTTGACAAAGCCCATCTTTTCATACAATTGGTGGGATTGGTAATTACTTTTTTGTGTTTCAAGGCTAATGCGCAGCGCATTTTCATGTCGTGCAAATAAAATCGCAGTATCAATGAGTTGTTTAGCCGAACCTTGTCGTCTAAAAACAGGGGTGACATAAACATCATCTAAAATATAGTAGGTCGAACAGGCAACTGAAGAAAAGCCTAAATAAAGCAATACAAATCCAGTGATTTTTTGATCTTTGATATGAATAAAAATCACACTTTCCTGATTTTCAAAACGCTGTTTTAAGAATGCTGCTGAAAGTTTTAGATCTGAGGATGCACCATAAAACTGACGATACTCATCGAACAATACAGCAAGTTGGTCTAAGTCTTCTAAAGTGGCGCGTTTTACAATCATTACGATACTCCATGCTTTTTTATTGTCCTTGCATGAAGCATAGCTAAGTTTTTAAAGTAAATTTTTAAAGAATTGTTTAAAAATGCAACACTGTTAATTTTTGTCAGTTTCACCCAAAATAGCATTGAGTTCATCAAACAAGTCTAAATGTTCATCATCGAGTTCAAAATCTTCCAAACTATTATTGCCAGTTACAGCTGCTTCAGTATTTGGATTTACATCTACTAGCGTTGCTTTTTGCTCTTGCTTTAATTTGCGTAACTTAATCAATTGTTCCAGATTAATATTCTGATTTTCAATTGAAAAGGGGATTGATTTAGTCAGCACGACTTGCTTAAAAAACAAACGTACTGCTTGTGCAGGCGTAATCCCCAACTGTTTAAACACAGCAAAGGCCTGTTTTTTCTCTTGAGAGTCCAAGCGTACTTGGTAGACTTCAGTTTTTCTCATAATTTTTAATATAAGGAAATAGATTTAAATTTTAGCAATATTGTAAACAATTCATTTGTAATTTCAATATGACTACAACGAAAATCCATTAATTTGTAATGACAAACATATTACAATGTCAGTTCTTGCTGTGCGCTAAAGTGGAATTGTTGCTGGCTAATCGGGTCAAAAAAACTTAAATGCTTAGCAAGCAGTTGTAGCGGTGCAGAAAAATCATCTGCTTGTTTGTGCTTTAAAATGGGATAAAACGGGTCGTTTTTAATCGCAATACCCAAGCTATTTAAATGCACACGTAGTTGGTGTTGCTTGCCTGTTGTAGGCTTTAATTCATATTTTGCCCAAGTCTGATTATGTTCAAGCAAACGAATTTCTGTTTTGCTGTTTGGTGTTCCTGCCACGACGTGCATCAAATAAAAAGGTTTGCCTTTTTCCATGCGTAATTGCACGGTACATGGTAGGGATAAATCTGCTTGATAAGGCGCAATGGCATGGTAGGTTTTTTGCACCTGACGTTCTGCAAATAATTGCTGATATACCGCCCGAGTTTCACGTTGTTTTGAAAAGAGTACTACACCTGCAGTTTCACGGTCTAAACGATGAATAGGCGTGAGCTGCTCATTCTGTGTTTGTTTTTTTAAGCGTACTAATAAGGTTTCTTGCACATATTGTCCCGTAGGGCTCATGGTCAAAAAATGCGGTTTATCTACAATCAATAAGTGTTCATTTTCAAATAAAATTTGATGCTGAAAAGGTACAGCAAATTCATGCGCTAAAAAGCGATAATAATAAATATCCTGATGCGCGCTATAAGGTGTGTCTAAATTTAAACGCTTACCTTCTGCATCATAAACCAAACCATCCTCAAAGCGTTGTTGCCATTCCTGTATAGAAATATGGGCAAACTGAGTACATAAATAATGAAAAATTGAGTCAGGTTGTGTGCTTAATTTGGGTAAATGTAATTTGCTGGCGCTCACACCATCGAGCATAGGTGGAACAAAGGTGTTGGAATGAGTTAACGTCATCTACAAATTGCTCATATTCAGGTGGGAGAGTTTCTTTTTCATCATATTGAAAATAGCCTAAGCAGTTCGGGTGCTAAGCTTAACAATATTGATTCATTGCCTTGTCTAAACTTGTTATAAATTGTCCACATTTACACAGATTTATCCATCAGTACATAGGCTTTAAAGCAGTGCGATGCTATCATAATTGGTCTTTTGAATCATGTCGTGAGCGTTATGCAGTATTCATTTAATTTGGCTTTAAATAATGAGCAAGATACCCAAAATCTGGCGCAGGTTTTGGCAACGCATTTTCGGTCGGGTGTGATTTATTTAATTGGTGATTTAGGCGCAGGAAAAACCACTTTATCGCGTTATTTTCTACAGCATTTGGGGCATCAGGGCGCGGTTAAAAGCCCAACTTACACCTTGGTGGAACCTTATCAAATACAAGGACAAGATATTTTTCATTTTGATTTATATCGCTTAAATGATCCTTATGAATTAGAGCTCATGGGCATCCGTGATTATTTAGAAACCCCAAATGCCTTGTTTTTATTTGAATGGCCATCAAAAGGTGGTGATGAAATTCCACCTGCAGATCTGATCATTGCAATTAAAAAATCGGAAGATGAATTCAGCCGTACCGCCACCCTAACTTCATCTTCGGCTGTATTACAACAAGCTTTGGAGCAAAAATTTAATCATGCCTAATGATGTGTTACTACGTCGGATCCACACGCTTGAACCTGCCTTAGCCAACCAAATTGCTGCGGGTGAAGTGATTGAGCGCCCTGCCTCTGTGGTCAAAGAGTTACTCGAAAACTCGATAGATGCAGGGGCAACCGAGTTGATTATTCGTGTGGCTCAAGGCGGTAGTACACTCATTGAAATTATTGATAATGGTCGTGGAATTCATGCCGAAGATTTACCTCTGGCGGTGACTCGTCACGCGACCAGTAAAATTCAAACGGCCGATGATTTACACGCTATTGTTAGTTTAGGCTTTCGTGGTGAGGCGTTGGCTTCAATTGCTGCTGTATCGCGTTTGACTTTGGTTAGTAGCCAAACTGAAGATGGTGTAGGCTATCAGGTTGAAGTCAATGGTACTGCTTTTGATCACCAACAAATTCAAGCTGTCGCTGCACCAAAAGGCACACATATTCGGGTGCAGGATTTATTTTTTAATGTGCCTGCACGACGTAAGTTTCTGAAAAAAGCAGGTACAGAATTTGGACATATTGAAGAAATTGTCCGTCGTTTGGCGTTGACACATTTTGATATTCGTTTTGTGCTAGAACACAACGACAGTATCAAACTGAATCTACCCATTGCAGATAGTGGCGAATTGCGTTTTCAGCGCGTGCAGCAACTTTTAGGGCGAAACTTTGTTGAAAATGCTTATTGGATTGATGCTGACAGTGTCACCATGCGCTTATCGGGTTGGGTGGGACACCCTTCCGATGCACGTTCACAAGCCGACTTGCAGTATGTGTATGTAAATGGACGTATTGTAAAAGACAAGACTATCTCGCATGCGTTGCGTATGGCATACGAAGGTATTTTGCATGGACATCAACATGCTGCGTATTTGCTGTTTTTAGAAGTTGAGCCTGAAAATATTGATGTCAATGTGCATCCGACCAAGCATGAAATTCGCTTTCTAAATCAGCGGGAAGTGCATGAATTTGTACGACATTATGCCAAAGAAACCTTGGCGCAATTTCAGACTGCAACAGCAGATTTAGCCACAGCCATGAAAGTCGATCCTGTAGAACAAGCTGCGCCTTATGTAGTGCAACCGCGTTATCAGGAACAATTTTTGCTGCATAAACATGTCGAGGCGAATCCTCAAAATTCCGCAAATGATGCAGCAGATGCGTACATAATGCAGCCCGATTCACAAGCGGGAAGTGAGTTACTTACTGATTTTAATCAGAGCCAACCGCAGACAGTTCAATATAACCGACCTGTGCAGAGTAATTATCAAGGTTCGCAACAGCTCAACAATGCTTTAAAAAACTATCTCGCGCCTTTACGTGAACTGGATCAAGACTCAGCTAATCTTGCACAAACAACCACATCACCTGCGGTGGATGAGCATCCACTCGGCATCGCAATTGCGCAACTGCATGGTATTTACATTTTGGCGCAAAACAGTGAAGGCTTGATTATTGTAGATATGCACGCTGCGCATGAACGTATCGTTTTACAGCAGATGAAAGCTGCGTGGGATAAACCAGAGTTTTGGACTTCGCAGCAATTGCTCATTCCCAAAGTCATCAGCATTAGTCGTATGCAGGCCATGCGCGTAGATGATTTAAAACCACAATTGGCACGTTTAGGTTTGGATGTTGACCAATATGGCGATGAGCAAGTCATTGTGCGCGGTGTGCCAGCCATTTTGCATAAAGCAGATTTTGCAGAGTTGATTCCTGAATTACTGAATGATTTAGACCCAAATGATGAAGCGCAGGCATTACTGCAAAAACGTGATCATATTTTGGCGGGTATGGCGTGTCATAGCGCTGTGCGTGCACATCGGATGCTGAGTCTTTCTGAAATGAATGCCTTGTTACGTCAAATGGAACAAACTGAATTTGCCAGCCAATGTAATCATGGTCGTCCAACATGGCGTGCTTTTCCATTGGCTCAATTAGATAAACTTTTTGCTCGAGGAGAGTAGTGTTACATGTCAAAACAATTGCCGGTCATCAATTTAATGGGACCAACTGCAAGTGGTAAAACTGCTTTGGCATGTGAACTCTATGAATTAGGTCATTTTGAGCTAATTTCAGTCGATTCTGCGCTGGTTTATCGAGATATGGACATTGGTACAGCCAAACCAACTAAAGTGGAACAGGCGCGTTATCCGCATCATTTGATTGATATTATTAGCCCGCTTGAAGTGTATTCTGCTGCGCAGTTTGTGGAAGATGCCTGCGCCTTAATTGATGATATGCACGCACGTGGCAAAACCCCAATTTTAGTGGGTGGAACTATGCTGTATTTTAAAGCTTTGCTTGAAGGACTATCTTCCAATTTACCCAGTGCCAATTACGACGTCCGTGCAGAAATTGAAGATAAAGCTGCACGCGAAGGTTGGGAAGCGGTCTATGCAGAGTTATGTGCAGTAGATGCACTGGCGGGTGAAAAATTTAAGGTGTCAGATAAACAACGTATTATTCGTGCACTAGAAGTTTATAAATTAACAGGAACGCCAATTACCCTGCTTCAGGCAGAACAACCCAAAAATGTACCATATCGTTACACTTTTCATAACCACGCTTTGATGCCTGATCGGGTAGAATTACATCAGCGTATTCAAAAACGCTTAGAGATTATGTGGGAAATGGGTTTTTTGAATGAGGTGCGACATCTTATTGAAAATTACGATTTAGATGCTAATTTACCCTCTATGCGTTCAGTTGGCTATCGTCAAGCTTTAGAGTTTTTGCAAAAAAGTGATGAAAGTCGCGAAAAAATGCAGGAAATGGAGGATAAGGCGCTATTCGCAACACGACAACTCGCGAAACGTCAATATACTTGGCTCAGATCGTTGCAAGAATCGCATAAATTTCACACATATTTTACGATAAAGCAGGCTCAAGAAGACTTGCGAAACTGGTACGGATAAAGCAAAATTTACACACTGTCTTTTTTATAATTTTTAATTGAAAAATAAAGATAGTTTTTGCGCTGATTTTTAATTATTTTTGGAGTTATAACATGTCTAAAGGTCAAACTTTACAAGATCCGTTCTTAAATTCTCTCCGTAAAGAACGTATTCCTGTTTCCATCTTCCTTGTGAACGGTATTAAACTACAAGGTCACATTGAATCTTTTGACCAATATGTTGTTTTATTGAAAAACACAGTAAGCCAAATGGTTTACAAACACGCAATTTCTACAGTTGTTCCTGCACGTAACCCACGTCCAGCGGGTGCTCCAGCAGGCGGTCAAAGCGCAGGCTTCGGTGGTCAAGGTGGTGGCTTCGGTGGTCAAAGTGGTGGCTTTGGCGGTCAAGGTGGCTTCGGCGGTCAAGGTGGCTTTGGTGGTCAAGGTGGGTTCGGTGGTCAAGGTGGCTTCGGTGGTCAAGGCGGCGGCTTCGGTGGTCAAGGTGGCAGCTTCGGTGGTCAAGGTGGCGGCTTCGGTGGTCAAGGTGGCTTCGGTGGTCAATCTGCAGGTGGCTTTGACAACGATTCTAAATTTGAAGAATCTCAAGAAGACGAGAATAATCGTTAATTGATTTTCAGAACAAAAAGCCTCTCATTTTGAGAGGCTTTTTTTATGTCTTACTCTTTTTCTGGTCAATTTACATACTATGATTTATAAGCTTAAGTGTAAGCGTGTGCTGAACCTCAAACCTATTTTTTGATTTTGATCGGGTTGCCACTGATGTGGCAGGGTAATCCCCCCTAAAAATAATAGGATCTAAAAGTAGAATTTTCTCTTAAGATACGAGCAGGAGATTCTGCATGAAAACATCTAAATTTACTGACAGTCAGATCATGTCCATCTTGAAACAGGCAGAATCTGG